>CAIPFS010000731.1 GCA_903864375.1 uncultured Verrucomicrobiota bacterium | reverse complement strand
GGTCGGGGGTCCCCGTCCCAGCCGGCCTGCAATTGCCCCACATAGGCCCGGACCGCCGCATAGCCGACCGTGACCCCGGCGCTCGCCAGCAGATGGATGGGCAAATGCAGCCCCCAATGCCCCCGGTCCAAGGGGAATCGCCGTGAGAGGAAGATGACAGGAAGAGACCAGAAGGCCCACACATACCAATCGGCAAGTCCGAAACCGATGGCGCGTCCCCAGGAGACGGGTGATCCGAACTGCGCACTGGACAGGTGGAATTGCCCGGCAAACAACAGGCCAATCAGAGTCCAAAGTCCCATGAAGGCGACGATTCGAATCGCCCCCTCGCGCAAGCGACTCACCGGTGGCATGGAAGATTTTTGACAGGTTTCCGTCGTTACCGCAGCCAAATTCGTCGTTTGAACTTTGGATTGAGGCCACCGGATGATTGGTCCATTCTTCCCCACTGAAGCCCATGACCCGACTGAACCGAGCCGTTGATTCCGGCCCATTTCCAGGGCCGGCGTTCGGGTGGCGGCGTCTCCCACAACTGCTGGCGTGTCTTGCGGTGGTCGGGGGGGTGGTCGTGCAGGGTTGTCGACGGGCGGGAGTGGAATCCTCCCAGAAAGCCTCGGAAGTCGTCGAAGGTGTGGCTCCTCCCCTGGCCCCCTTCGTGGAGGTGACCGCTTCCGCCGGGATTCAATTTGTCCATCAATCGGGTGCCTACGGTGCCAAGCTGCTGCCGGAGTCGATGGGGAGCGGGGCAGCCTTTTTTGATTTTGATGGAGATGGTCGGCCGGACTTGCTGTTCGTGAACACCAGTGGCTGGCCAGGACATCCTGTCGGTGCGACGGCTCCAGCAGTCGCCACCCTGTATCACAATGATGGGGGCGGAAAGTTTACCGACGTCTCGGTGGGTTCCGGTCTCGATTTTCGGGGCTACGGGATGGGAGTGGCCGTCGGGGATTTCGATAATGACGGACGGCCGGACGTTTTGATCACCCTCGTGGGTGGCGCTCGACTGTTTCACAATCTGGGTGGCGGAAAGTTTCAAGACGTCACCGAAACTGCGGGAGTGGGGGGCCAGTCTGATGATTGGAGCACCAGTGCGGCCTGGTTTGATTATGACAACGACGGTCGACTGGACCTTTTTGTCTGCAACTACGTTCGATGGTCACCGGCCCTCGATGAAGCGGTGCATTTTGAATTACCCGGAATTGGGCGTGCCTATGGGCCGCCCAAGGGTTTTGAGGGGACCTTTCCTCATTTGTACCACAATGAGGGCGATGGACGGTTCCGGGATGTTTCACGGGCGAGCGGGGTGCAGGTGACCAACCGGTTGTCCGGAGCTCCCCTGGCCAAATCACTGGCATTGGCACCTGTCGATATCGATAACGATGGTTGGATCGACCTGGTTGTGGCCAACGATACGGTCCAAAACTTCGTCTTCCGCAATCAACATGACGGGACCTTTCGCGAAATGGGCGAGGCTTCCGCCATCGCCTTTGATGCTCAGGGGCAGGCCCGGGGGGCGATGGGCATCGATTCGGCCCGGTTTCGTGACGATGATTCCCTCGCCATCGCCATCGGCAATTTTGCCAACGAGATGAATGCCTTGTATGTCTCGCAACGGGATTCGTTGGTCTTCGCCGACGAATCCCTGGTGCGGGGGTTTGGTCCGGCCAGTCGTTCGCTTCTCAAGTTCGGCCTGTTCTTCTTCGACTATGATTTGGATGGTCAACTGGACGTCCTGACCGTCAATGGGCACCTCGAGCCCGGGATATCCACGGTGCAACCGGGTCAATCGTATCGGCAACCCGCCCAGCTTTTTTGGAATAGTGGTCCGCGCCAGGGAAATCGTTTTGTCGCGGTCGATGAAGCACATGCGGGACCCGACTTGCTGCGACCCATGGTGGGACGTGGCTCAGCCTTTGCCGACATCGACGGCGACGGAGACCTGGACGTTGTCCTCACCCAGGTGGATGGCCCACCACGCCTCCTTCGCAATGATCAATCCCTGGGGCATCATTGGCTCCGGGTAAAGTTGGTGGGCACGCGTTGCAATCGGGATGCCATTGGCGCCTGGGTGATCGCCCGGGTAGGCGGAAAGAATCTCTCCCGACAGGTGATGCCGACCCGGAGCTATCTTTCCCAATCGGAACTGCCGGTAACCTTTGGTCTCGGGACGCAGTCACGGGTTGATGGCGTGGAAATCCTCTGGCCCGGAGGGGGTGTCCAACGGATTTCATCTCCTCCGGTCGATCAGGTGCTTCAGGTAGAACAGCTGCAATAGAGGCGGTGTCCAAGCGGCGGTAGTTAAAATCGACAGGGGACTTGTCCCGGAAAGGCGGTGCTTCCCTCCGTTGTAAGTCTTTCCCGCGGAGGGACCTGCGTCCGGAAGGACGCGATCCCGCAAGTCCCCAAATCAATGCGGGGATTATCACTTCTCCTGGTCTCAATGCACCTTGGTAAGGCTCCCGTCGAGCCTATGACGGTTCGAATGGCGCCAGTTCCGAAGAGGCGAAGCCAATTGGCCGTCCGCAGGACCGAAGCCGATAGGCCGTCCGCAGGACTGGAGCCGATTGGCGGTCCGCAGGACCGAGCAGGGTTGACCCATGCCGACGCGCCCCGTAGCGTCCCGACTTCTGTTTATGCACGTGCTCATTTGTGATCCCATTTCGCCCCGCGGCATCGCCTATTTTCAGGCCCGGCCTGAGTTCCGGGTCACGGTGCTATCCAAGCGGCTCACAGAGGCTGAATTGTTGTCCGTGGTGGCGGATGCCGACGCTCTGGTGGTGCGCTCTGAAACCAAGGTGAGCGCCAGGGTTCTTGCGGCCGCCACCCAACTCAAGGTGGTGGGGCGGGCCGGTGTGGGGGTGGACAACGTGGATGTCGAGGCGGCGACCCAACGCGGGGTCGTGGTCATGAACACACCGGGTGGCAACACCCTGACGACCGCGGAAATGACCTTCTTCATGCTCGGAGCCCTGGCCCGGAAAATTCCGGCCGCCCATGCCTCGATGGCAGCGGGTAAATGGGATCGCAAGCAATTCCAGGGCACGGAACTTTTTGGCAAGGTTCTCGGCATTTTGGGAGCCGGACGGATTGGCGGGGAGGTGGCCAAGCGTGCGCTGGCCTTTGGCATGCGGGTCCTTGCTTATGATCCGTTCCTGACGGAATCCCGGGCCCGCCAACTGGGGGTGGAGCTGGCGACGGATCTCGATGTCATTTATCGCGAGTCCGATTTCATCACGGTTCACATGCCGGTCACTCCCGAGACCCGGGGAATGTTGAACGCCACGGCATTTTCAAAGATGAAGCCGGGAGTCCGGATCGTGAATTGCGCCCGCGGAGAGATTATTGCGGAAACGGACCTGGTGACCGCCCTCGAGTCCGGTCGGGTGGCAGGTGCCGCCCTGGATGTTTATGTCACTGAACCCCTGGCGGCCGATCATCGTCTGCGTTCCCTGTCCAATGTCATCCTGACGCCCCACCTCGGTGCCAGCACCGAGGAAGCGCAGGAAAAATGCGGCCTGGAAGTGGCGGAAATCATCTCCGGCTTCCTGCTGACCGGAGAGGTTCGAAATGCCGTCAATCTTCCCGGGGTCGATGCGAAAACCTACGAGCTGGTCCGGCCCTACCTGCTTCTGGGTGAAAAGATTGGAAGTCTCCTGCGTCAGCTGGCTCCCGCCCAAGTCGACCGGATTCACATCACCTTTGGTGGGAAGGCCCAGGAAATCCCGCAGACGGACCCGGTCACCCGGGCCATTCTCCGGGGTTACCTCTCCACCGCCAGCGGCCCGGATATCAATAATGTGAATGTTCGTGGCGTGGCGTCGGCATTGGGGTTGGCGATTGAGGAAAAGCGCTCCGACGAGCCCGTGACCTTCCATGAATGGCTTCACGTTCAGTTATTCCATGGGGACATCAAGGTGCTTTCGGCGGGCGGGACGTTCTTCGGGTCCCCGAACAATCCCCGTATCGTTCGGCTGTACAGTCAGCCGGTCGAAATCCCCATTCACGGCCACCTGCTGCTGATCCGAAACCAGGATCGTCCCGGCATTGTCGGTTTCCTCGGCACGGTCCTCGGACGGCACGGGGTCAACATTGCCAACATGAGTCTGTCGCGGGATGACGCCGGCGGAGAGGCTCTCACCGTCCTTCATCTCGACAGCGTACCGCCCGCCGAAGCCCTAGCGGAATTGCAACAGGATCGGGCGATTACAAGCGTCAGCGCTGTATCGCTCTAGTTCTGCAGCCTCGTGAGGGGTCGGCCGGCAGGCGATTCCAGTGGACGGGATTGATATCGAGAGAACTCGCACCTGCCAATTCAAGGATTGGTCCTCCGTCGAAGTCGGTGGACTCCGAAGGCTGCGAAAACGGTGGATAAGCAGATCAACAGTCCGGGCGGAAATAGGGGGATATCGGCGGTTTGTTGAATGGGGATCTGGAGCGAAAAATCAACGACCGTGTAGTTGGATGAATCCGCGGGAGTAAAGCGTACGGGTTGAGATGGGGAGTCAAGGCCGACAATCACGGTCGGGTCGACAAAAGCAAAGGTTCCGGGAACCGAAGTGACTCCTCCTGAAAGGATGGAGTTGCCAACGGGCTCCCCTTCGATAATCGAAGAGGCGCTCGGAACTGCCGTGATGACCGGGGTTGCCGGAAGAACGGACACTGAGATCGGGAAATCGACCACCGTGTAGTCGACGGTATCCTCGGGGGTAAAACGCACGGTTTGTTGGTACGAGCCGGCATTAAGAATCGCGGTCGGGTTGAGAAAGGTGAAGGTACCAGGCGTAGAGGCCGATCCCCCTGAGAGGACCGAAGCTCCGAGAGGATTTCCGTAGGTGATTGAAGAGGCGCTCGGCACTGCCGTGATGACCGGGGTTGCCGGAAGAACGGATACTGGAATTTGGAAATGGACGATCGAGTAATTGAAGGCGTCGGAGGGTGTAAAACTAACGGTCTGCGGTGATGTGCCAGCACCCGCAATCACGGTGGGGTCGGCAAAAGCGAAACTACCGGGAACAGAAGCCGCGCCTCCGGAAAGTGTCGAACTGGATAGAGAATCTCCGAAGGTGATCGGAGATGCTGTTGGCAAGCTGTCGATGTTTGGGGACAGCAGCCCCGCGGTTCCAAAATAGAACTGATCGATGGACGCCAGACCCGTGTTGGTTGTTGGCAGCACTCGGACGCGAAGCCATTGGCTTTGAATGGCATCCCGCGCCCAGGAAATGCTGATGCGATCGGCCCCACCCACGCCGTCCCCAACGCTCACCGAGACTCTGGTTGGGGCAGGGGCAGTTACCCACGCACCGTCCTCATCAATCGGCACTGAAGCGGGGTCAAATGGAGCAACACTGAAGTCAAAATCCGTGGTACGGATTGCCCCGGGATTGGCGAGTGTGGTCACGTCCACCGTCAGCCCGCTGAGTCCCTGAGACAATAGCGTGAAATTGGTGGTCCCAGGCGTTTCCCCCGGAAGGAGGGCTGTGATATTCGACAAATCGTCAGGTATCACCGTAGACTTCGGATGATGAGCTGTTCCGTCAGTATTGGGATTGTTGGAAAGAGACCGATCAACAACCGTCGGTGAAGGGGTGGCGAGCGAGTAAATCCACTGGCCCAAAACGCTTGCATCCGCGTTATCCATGAGGCTACGAGCCAGCGGGGGCATCATGACGCCTGGTTCAGTGGTGGCGACTCGGTGGTAAACGACAGAGGAAAGAGGTTCTCCAGGGACAACAGCTGCCGCTCCGTTGATTCCGAAGGTGGCAAGGACCGGTCCATGGATCAGATTCGCCTGGTCAAGGGGTGTGGTGATTCTGAG
>CAIPFS010000730.1 GCA_903864375.1 uncultured Verrucomicrobiota bacterium | reverse complement strand
GGTGATTCCACGACGCAAAAATGGAATTCGTGATGGGCAGACTTTGAGCACTGATCCGACAGTGGCCTTGAACTGAAATATTCGGGACTTTCGTAATGCCGGTGTCCTGAATGTTATACGTGATGGTGAAACTCGTGCCGCAATTCGCGCCACCGTATCCAAGAACTGGAAGCGAGTCGTTGAAGGAATCAGTCCTCAGCCAGAGTGAAAACGTTCGAGAAGTAGTTGGAAGCGTGTCGGAAGCACCGGATAGATAGGAATTGCCATCGAATGAACCCGATTTTCCGGTGCGGCCAAATCGGTCGATTCCTGGCGTCACACCGTTGTTGATCATGGAGGGCCCAAATGCCGGGGAATCAAGTCCGGTCAATGAAACACCATCGCCATCCAACGGATAGTAGGCCACCAGTCCGTTCGTCAGGAAGTCCGGCTGCTGCGCCTCCAAACGCGAGAGCGAAACCAGCAAACCGGCCAACAGGCAACCCCGGACCGTTGGTTGAAACCAACGGTTTGCACCCATTATCGGGGTGATTTCTTTCTGACTGGAGGTGGTTTCCGTAAGAGAGTGACCACCATCCGTCGGGCGATGAACGTCTCTCGAGGCGAAAGGGTCTGATCTCATGGTTGATCCTGTTGGCGTGCCTGAACGGGACATGGACAACCTGAAGACGACAATTCTCGCCGCCCAGGTTCTTCAAGCGTCCTCCATGGTCGCATTTTTATGCCGACGATGAATTGCCGCTCAATACCCCCATGCGCAAAAGAGCCCGGAAAGCGGACATTCATTTTAAAAAAAGATCGGATATCCCTTTCTACGATTGGTTTGGTTCAACGAAGCTGCTCCTTCATCGGGAGTCATTTCCCCGCCCGTGGACCAGCTGCCGCGCCGTAGCGTAGACATTCTTGTCTTGCGGTACCGCCGATTTTCCAGTCGGCAGGGCTGGACCCCGTCCCAAGGCGCGGCGACTAGCTGACGGACTGGCAGGTTTGAAAACCTGCGCCACGTCGCATGGCCGCCCGATTGCTCTTCTGGTTCATGGTCCCGCCACAAGGCCTGACGCAGAAGTAGGACCGTCAAACTCCGACAATGAACCCTCGGTCATTGATTCCAGAAACATATCCACTGGTTGCTCCTGGAAGGCTGCCGACGTTCCGTGTGGTACCGTTCGCATAGGTCAGGTACGGGCCGGTTCCAGTTCCATTGACGGCATAGATGGTTCCGTCCGGGCTGCTGACCGGGACGGGAGTCGCCAAGGCATGAAAAGCACCATCATAGACGAAACGATGTTGTCCATAACTTGCATCTTGATAGTAGCCAAACACCCGGCCCGCGTCGTCGATGCGTGTGGCGTAGGTGTTAAATCCACCCCAAGTGCCCAAATCATGGAACGCACCTCGGTAGCGAGGCTACCAAGGTTGGTTCGGACCGCTGCGGTTCAGCGAAAGCAAACGATTTGGTTCCGCTCGCGGTGGTTGGTCCAGAAGTGGGTTCCGTCAAAAGCTAAGGCGCGCGCGGCAAAGGGAATGTGAGCCACATCCTCCGTGTCCGGTTGCGGTTCACGCAAATCGAGGCGCGAGAGCCAATAGTCCGTGGTCTCCTCGTCGTCGGTGGTGACGAGGTAGAGCCAGTGGCCGACAATCACCTGGCCGCAGATCTGGTGGGCCACGGGAATCACCCGCTCGACCTCTCCATTGGGGCCCAGCGCCAGCACCCGCTGCCGGTACCATTGGCTGACATGGAGACGCTGACCATCGAAGCCCAGTTGGGAGCCGGTATCGTCGGGACATGGAAGCCGGAAGGCTGGATCAAAACCTGTGGCCGGGAGCAGCCGACGGACGATCCGGTTGTCATCCGGGGGTTCGCCGCATAGCACGCGCAGCTCCCCGTTCACCGCCGTCATGCCCCAGGGCGTCCCGGGTGCCGGTGTTTCGGAGAGAACGCTCCAGGACACTGGGTCCAGGGCATAAATATGGCAGGTCTGTCGGGAGCCCATCCAAAGGGTGGCGCCGTCCCAGGCCAGCGATTGCGGTTTGGGGACCGGAGAGGCGAGACGCTTGATTTCCTCAATAGTGTTCATAAGTGAAGACGAATCATTGAATCGAAAGAGAAACGGAAGGTTTCAGGGCGAACCAGAGCCTGCCGTCCCCAAAATGTCCGGAAATGGAATCTGGAAGGAGCTCTCCAGCCAGGACCTTTGGAATCGCTCCCAGGTCAGTCGTCCACGGTTGCTCCCTAAAATGGTTTCGGCTTGCCGGATCATCTCCTGCTTGAGGGCGTCCAATCGCTGCTGACGTTCAGCGGGAGAAAGGTCTGGCAACTGACGGATGGCGTCCCGAGCCTCGATAGCCTTCTGCTGGGCTTCGGATAACTGGGCGGCAGCCGACAAGGGAGCATCCAGGCGGGAGGCGAGCTGGACCATGCTTTGGTAAACCGGATCCGAGGCCCGCTCCCACTCTGCCGTCTTGGCGGGTCCCAGGAGCTTGGCAATTTCGGCCCGTTCGCCCTCCGCTTCGGTCGAACTGACAGGTGTTTCCGGTGCCACTCGATGGCGATCCTGGATTTCGTAGACGCCCTTCAATTCCTGCCGGCTGAGCGACAGCGCTTCCCAAAAGCCGGCCATATCCGGGGACTGCGAGTAGGTCCCCCCCATTCCCAATTTGACCTGGAGGAATTCCTCATCCGAGAGGAACGATTTTAACTCATTGTCCAGTCGCTCCTTGAACTCATGGTTGAGGCGGAGTTGTTCTTCAGGCGGCTGAGAAGAGTTGATCGAATCCGACAGTTGCTTGTTATAAAGAGCGACAGCTTCCGCGGCCCGTTCCGCTACTCCTTCAGGTAAATGCGATAATCCGCTTTCGCCACGGGTTTCGTCCGAGGGTGCCGTGAGGTCTGGAAACCCGGCAAACAACCCTTCCGTCAGCGCGGTATATTCCTGGTCGATCCGAACACCCGCTTCCTCCAGTCGATGCCATCCGTTCGTGGGTGTTTGGGCTGAGATTTCCCAAAATAACCGCGCATACGGTTGGATGAGGTTCCGGGCTTTTTCCTGCATCTCCCTGCCCAACAACGGCTCAATGATTTCCCGAACCGACCGCTTGGGACAGCCAATCCGCAGCAGACTATCGCGATAGGTGAACCAGGTGCTCCGGTCCAATTGTGTCCAATGGAACGGGGCGTTTGTTCCAGAGGGTGCAGTGGCACGGGCGTCGGTTCCGGATGCATTCGAGCCGGATTCGCCGTGAACGGCAGTTATCGGGGAGGGGGCGGATACCTCTTCCACGACGGAATTGGAATCATGACGGAGTCTCCATCCGACTGCCAGCAGCAGGACCACATTCATCGCGACGGATAAACCAAAGAGAAATCGCCTCATGGTTTGGTCCATATCTCCCGGGCGGCGTCCACCACCCACGACTTGATCAAGACATTCCTGCGGTCTTCCGGGATGGCTGCCATCAACGCTTCCAGACGTTCACGCTCAGCCTGAGCACCCGACCGGAGTGCATTCTGCGTGCCCTCAGGATCGGTGGACCACGCCTCATGAAGCGCCGCCACCTGGGATTTCCAGCTCACGACGGATTCCGTCAGTTGCAATTCCACCCCTTCCGGCAGGGCGTATTGATGGACCAGCTGGGAGGCGGCGGCGAACGTGGGGTCCGAATGGATTTGATACTGCTGAAATCGCTCCTGTCCCAGCAGGGCCAGAAGTTCGCGGTCGGTCTGGTCCTTGGACGGCACCGGGTCACCCTCGGACAAAAGGTCGCGGTATCCGGACCAGGGAACGGTGTTCTCCGCGTCTGTCGACACCGTGATCCGGCAATATTCACGAAGCTCCGGTCCAGTCAGATGCAGATCCTTTATTTCCGTGGGCAGGGAATCCATCATCCGCGGAATGGCATAGGCTCTCAATGAAACCTCTTCGCGCTCCGCCGATGAGAGGAGGCTGCCCAACCGCGCCATGGCCTCATCCCGTTCGCGATGGATGGCCTCGACTTCCTCCGGCAGGAAGATAAGGCCCGTGCGTTCTCTCCAGTAATTATAACGGCGTTGAATCTCCTGGAACAGGTTTCGCAACTGCTCCCGCTTGGGTGATGGCGGAAATCCGGTCACCATATCGACGAGGAGCGATTCCGATTTATCGAACTCCTCCGAGCGTGAACAAGGGAGTGTCGCTAGAAAGCGGTCTTGTTCCTCATGAAGAGTGGCGCGGTCCAGTGCCTGTTTTCGGCGAAGCTTCTGGCGCTCCAGTCCCACGGCCCAAAAATCTCCGGTACCATTGACCCGCCGAATGCATTGGGTAAACCACCGGGCCGTCGCCGGTCGCAGCAAATCGCAGACGGTTTCGTCGGGACACCCCGCCTGACGCAGGTTCGCCGCGAACACCGTCAGGTTGGTGCTTTCGATCCGGGACCAGGGGGTGTCGAGTGGCACGGGTTCCATGCCCGGCGGCACGCGCCGTGGGCGTTGGGAGCCACCTGTTTCCAGAGTTCCCCCGGAGGGCAGTTGGATGACGTCAGACCATGGGGAGGCCTGGTGCGCGGGTTGTGGCCGGATTAAATACGCTCCGAGCAGGAGGTTGAGCACAAGACTGGCCACCCACCACCCGGTGCGCTCCGCCCGAGGGGGAGGCGGCGACTTCGTTGTTGAGGAGACTCCCATCGGTCTTCAGGAGTGGATACGGATTGTTGTCGATCAGGGCAATGCCGGGTTTCAAGGTGCTTGTCGAGCGTGGGAAGCCTGAAGATCTTGAGAAGATCTCAGAGTATATGCTTACTCGTAAATCGAACGGGCATTCACTGGCGTATTTTGGACTC
>CAIPFS010000729.1 GCA_903864375.1 uncultured Verrucomicrobiota bacterium | reverse complement strand
GGCTACGGCGGTGGTGGCGGCGGCGGAGCCCGCGGTCCTCGGCGCGATTCCCGTCCCCGTTACTAAGCGACTTCCATCGGATAACGGGATTCCGGTTTTTTCAAAACCGAATCTCAATTAGTCCGCTTTCTGTGCCGCCTTGCGTTCTGCAAGGCGGCATTTTTTTTGAGGCGATTGGCGCTGAATTCGATACCTCTCGGAAGAGGAGTGACTTTATTCCAGGTTTCGTTATTATCTCTTGGTCATCTTTTGGTCCACGGGTCGCCCACCGCGGAGGATTGGGAGATTCGCGGAAATATCATGGAAGAACACATCACACTTGAAGGTAAGATTCTCACCGTCCTCGCGGGGACGATGTTCCGGGTTGAACTCGACAATAAACATGTCGTTCTCGCCCATATTTCCGGAAAAATGCGGAAGCGGTTCATCCGGTTGACCCCGGGTGATCGGGTTCGCCTGGAAATGTCGCCCTACGATTTGAACAAGGCGCGAATCACCTACCGCTTGGGGTAGGCTGGGTCGGGATCGTTTTCTTTAGCCAGGCGATCAAGGTCGTCTCGTCCGGGGATGCGGCGGCATCCAGTCGAAGGGTGGATTCTGTGCCCGCGATCTTTGCAGCCCGTCGCAGCCAGTCGGTTGAGAATGTGGTAGGCAGGGAGTAGATCCAGAGGGGACGGTCGCAGATGGCAGCAATGCCCGCCTCCATTCCTCCCATCAACGCCAGTCCGGGAATGAATCGTTCCGGTGCCAGCCAGGAAGCATCCGTCACCGGAAGGACCGAGCGACCGTCGGCAATCACGCCGGTGGCCCAGGGGGCGGCCAGCAGGCACCAAAGCCCGGCTTCGCCAGTTCCCACCAATACAATGCGATCGGTTCCAAACCGGGTTCGGGCCAATCGACAGGCCTGGCCGACGTCCTTCACCCGACGTTGAAGGAGCGTGAGGTTGTAGCTGTTAAAGAACTGGGTGAAGGGCGATCGCGAGATCCATTCCCCGGATCGTGTTGCTCCCGTCTGAAACGGTTCCACCTCAAGAACGGCAAATCCCTCCCGTTGCAGGGCTACCGGCAGTGAATTCTCCGACGGTCGGAACAGGCTCTGGCCAAGCCCATGGGGTTGGACGAGAACAATCGTGACGGGTGGCTGGTTTGAGCCCGGGGCGGGCCACTCCCGGGCGGTGAGGGTGTTGGTTTCATCCGGCGGTGCAACAACCTCGAGCCCGGGCCACCAAGTGGACCGGAAGGTGTTCACGTGTTGTTTCAATGCATCCAGCGACTTCGTGTCCCGCGGTTCAAGACCTTGAAGTTCGGCGCGGCGCCCATCGAGCCATGCTTGAATGAAGGCGGATTCCGTCAGCGCTCCCGGAGGGCGCCTTTGGCCTTCGGGGGGCTTGAGGTGGCCCCGGGGCTCATGCGGGTTCAAGATTTCCGGGAGGGAGTCGGCTGGGGGTGCGCCCAGGAGCCATTGATTGAACCAGGCATAAACCGCCTCACGAGAGGAAAGATTGTAATTATGAGGAGCCTTGAATCGGACCGCCTTCAAGCGGTTGGTTGCACCCAGAAGGCCATAAATATTCCGGATGGCCGGTGCCTCGACCTCCAGCATGTCCCGCGTCCAGTCGCCCGTGGCACTCACCAGGAGTTGGGGGCGGGGGGCAAATGCCGCGGCGAAGTCGAGGTTTGAGAAGAAAACCCGAAGGCCCGGGGCGTTTTCGCAGCGACAGCCGCCCTGCATCGAGTGGGAGACCATGTTGACGGGCGCGGCAACGCGAATACGGTCGTCGATGGCACCCAGCAGGAAGGTTTGCGTTCCACCTCCCGACTCCCCGGTGCAGCCGATCCGTTCGGGATCCACCTCCGGTTGTTCCAGCAACAAATCCAGGGCCCGGATGGAATTCCAGAGTTGAATCCCCATGAGGGAGAAATTCCACATCTGCAAGCCTGGGTCCGTAAACAGGGCAATGTGCTGATCGTAGAAGTTGGTTTTTACGGGTGTCCCGTCAGGATTCACAGCACTGAACTGGGTGGTATCCTGATATCCCAGCATGTCATAGCTGAGGGCCACCATGCCCATCCGCGCGAATTGGACGCATCGGGCCGGGGCGTCCAGCGTTTCGGTTTGTTCGAGCCGTCCCTGGTCCCAATGCCCGTGCGGATTCAAGACGCCGGGGTAACGTTTCCCCGGAGGTCCTTTGGGGCGATAGATGTTTCCGTTCACGAACAGACCTGGAAACGGTTGGAAGCGGATGATGTCCACGGTGTACTGATCCCGATCCAGGTGCCCGAGCACTTCCATTTGGAGGGGGGTCTTGTGGGGCAGGGGTTCCAGACCGCAGCCGACCCGGATGGAGGTGCGGATCCGGCCGGCAATTCCATTCCATTCGTTGGAATCATGCGCCACCGACATTTCGCGGAGGGAGTTGAGGGTCCGGACGGGTGGCCAATTCGTGG
>CAIPFS010000728.1 GCA_903864375.1 uncultured Verrucomicrobiota bacterium | reverse complement strand
CGGGTCATCCCCGAACGGATCGGCGAACCGAGCCGGATCAAGCACGTCGTTTACATCATCAAGGAGAACCGGACCTACGACCAGGTGTTGGGTGATGTTCCATCCGGCAACGGTGACCCCTCCCTTTGCATTTTTGGTGAAAAATTCACACCCAACCAACATCGCCTGGTGAAGGACTTTGTGCTGTTGGACAACACCTACTGTGCCGGAATTCTAAGCGCGGATGGCCACCAATGGAGCACCTCCGCCTTCGGCACCGATTACCTGGAGCGATCCTTTGCCGGTTGGCCGCGCAGCTACCCCGATGGGATGGGGGAGGATGAGGCCGACGCCCTGGCCTATGCCCCCAGCGGTTTCCTTTGGGACAATGCCGTCCGCCACCGCGTCTCCTTGCGCGACTATGGTGAATTCGCCATTCCCACCTGTCGATGGGCCGATCCCAAACGGAAGGGCAGCCCGGGTTGGACCGACTACTGGAATGAGTTTCAAACAGGTGGCGGCGAAGTGGTCATCTCCAGCCAGCCAGCCATCGAGAGCCTCCGCCCATTCGTCCCCACCAATTCCGTCGGTTGGGAGATGGCCGTTCCCGATGTCTGGCGCGCCCGGTTTTTCACCAACGAACTTCGGGAGTTTACCGCCCGGGGGGAATTTCCCCAACTGACCCTGATTTGTCTTCCGGACGACCACACCAGCGGTGGTTCCCACGGTTCGCCCACTCCCGGGGCCTGTGTCGCCGACAACGATCTCGCCTTTGGACAAATCGTCGAGGCACTGAGCCGCAGTCCCTTTTGGAAGGAGATGGTCATCTTCGGTATCGAGGACGATCCGCAGGCCGGCTGGGATCACGTCAGCGGCTACCGGACCACCGCCTACTGCATCGGTCCGTATGTCCGGCGGGGCCAGACCGTTCCGACCCAGTACAGCACGGTCAGTATGATCCGGACCATCGAGCAAATCCTGGGAATGCCCCCGATGAATCAATTCGATGCCGCCGCGACCCCCATGACCGATTGCTTCACGGAAACTCCCGATTTTACCAGCTTCACAGCCTTGCCCAACCAGGTGCCCCTGGACCAGATGAACCCGGCTCCTCATGCCATCATGGACCCTGTCCTGCGCCGCGATGCCCTCGTGTCCGCCCGCCTGCCCCTCCGACAACCGGACCGGTGCCCCGAAGATGTCCTGAATCGCATCCTCTGGCGGGCGATGAAAGGCACCTCCGTCCCCTATCCGGCGTGGGCCATCACCGCGGGTGCCGGCGACGATGATGACTAGTGTCGTTTTCCTTCCGAAATGCATCCGACCCGTCTGCTGACCCAAGCGGACGGGGGCACCGGTCACCACCTTTCGAAAACACCACCCCTGCGAAATGTCACGACAGAGGGACAGGTCATTTATCGGTTTTTGTCGAATCCCCTGCGTCACTTTCTGGGCCACTTGCCGCGAAAATCTCAACATCTCTGAGTTGCCGTTGACGACTTGCGAGAGGTTTGGTCGCGAACCTCGGATTGACAGTTCACCGACTCTACTGGACGTTCCGTAGAATACGGGGTGTGCCCTGTTCGTCCCAACTGTCCATGCGGGTTCAACTGTCCATTCTTGCTGTACTCCTCGCCGGCGCCATTGCCTCCGGCTGGATGGCTTTTGGCCGCGGAAATTCAGGTGCGCACGCCCATCTGGCCCGCGTGGACCGGGCTCGCGCCGATGCTGACCTTCAAAAGCAGGTCCTGCCACTGCTCAAACAGTATTGCTGGGATTGCCACGGCGATGGCACGACCAAGGGCGATCTGGCGCTGGACGGTTTCACCAATGTCACCCAGGTCATCGCCAACAAGCGGGCCTGGGATCGCATCCTCCAGAATGTCCGAAGCGGAGACATGCCGCCCAAGAAAAAGAAGACCCAGCCCTCGGACGCCGAGCGTCAGGTGGTGACCACCTGGATCGAGCATACCCTGTTTCCCATCGATCCCGACCACCCCGATCCCGGCCGCGTGACGCTCCGGCGGATGAACCGGGCCGAATACAATAACACCATTCGCGACCTCGTGGGTGTGGATTTCAAACCGGCGAACGATTTCCCTCAGGACGATGTGGGCTACGGCTTTGATAACATTGGCGATGTCCTGTCGCTGCCTCCACTTCTTCTGGAGAAATACCTGCGTGCCGCCGAGTCGGTCATGGAGGAGGCCATCGTCTCAGGGCCCCGCCCTCCACCGTCGCATAAAATCGACCCGCAACATCTCACCGGTGGGAATGATTTCGGCAATGTCCGCGTCATGGCCTCGGAGGGAGAAGCCTCAGCAGAAGTTCCTCTCGCCCGTTCCGGACGTTATGCTATTCGAGTCAAGGGGTATGAACAGCATGCAGGACCCGACTTCGCCCGGATTTCGATTCGGTTGGATGGCCGGGAGATTTCCCAGCAGGAAGTCCGGGCCAGGTCCGAGGAACCGGCGTTCTACGAATGCACCGTCGAGGTTTCACAGCCCGGAACGAAACGGGTCGCCGTTGCCTTTCTCAATGACTACTACAAGGAACGGTGGGTCGAAAAGCAGCACAAGGACCGCCCCGCGACCAAGGAAAAGGTCATCGATGACCGGAACTTCTATTGCAACTTGATCGAGGTGGTAGGCCCTCTCGGGGTGGAACAACCCCTGCCGGAGAGCCATCTCCGCATCTTTACTCGCAAGCCCGGTCCAAGGAATGAGGGAGAGGTGGCCGGGGAAATCATTGGCAATTTCACCCGACGGGCGTGGCGGCGACCCGTACAATCCACGGAATTGAAGCGGTTGATGACCCTCTTTTATGAGGCTCGCGCTCAGACGGATAACTTTGAAGCATCGGTGCGCCATGCCCTCATTGCCGTGCTGGTGTCGCCCCATTTCATCTACCGCAATGAGATCCAGGCCGAACCTGATAATCCCGACTCAATCCACCCCGTGGACGAGTTCGCCCTTGCTTCCCGCTTGTCCTACTTCCTCTGGAGTTCCATGCCGGACGATGAACTCTTCAAGCTGGCCGGTGCTGGCAAGCTCAGGAAGAACCTCGACGCTCAGGTGGCCAGAATGGTTCAGGACCCGAAAGCCAGGGCGCTGACGGAAAATTTTGCGGGTCAATGGCTCCAGTTGCGGAATCTGGAATTCATCGAGCCCGACCACGATAAATTCCCCGCGTTCAATGACAATCTTCGCCGCGATTTCCGACGGGAAACCGAGCAATTCTTTGACTACATCGTTCAGAACGACAGGCCGGTCACCGACTTTCTGACGGCTGATTACACTTTCGCCAATGAACGCCTCGCCAAGCACTACGGTTTGTCCGGAATCAGCGGGGATGAATGGAGAAAGGTGTCGCTGGCTGGAACTCCACGCCAGGGCCTCCTGTCTCAAGGGAGTATCCTGACCCTGACCTCCAATCCCACCCGAACCTCCCCGGTCAAAAGGGGGAAATGGGTGCTGGAGAACATCCTGGCCACACCCCCACCCCCACCCCCTCCGGGTGTGCCGCTGCTGGAAGCCGGCGAAAAGCTCTCGGGCACGCTGCGTCAACGGATGGAGAAACACCGGGAGAATGCCATGTGCGCCAGTTGCCATGCCCGCATGGATCCCATCGGATTTGCCTTGGAACATTTCGACGGGATCGGTGCCTGGCGGGAAAAGGACGGGGTCGACCCCGTTGAACCATCGGGAGTCCTGTCCTCGGGAGAGAAGATAACCGATCAAAGGGACTTGAATCGTATCCTCGCCACCTCCCGGAGTCCGGATTTTCTCCGCTGCCTGTCCGAAAAACTGCTCACCTATGCGCTCGGTCGGGGATTGGAGTATTATGACAAGCCGGCCGTGGATCGGATGACCCAGGACCTGGGTAAAAATGGCTATCGCTTCTCATCGCTGGTGAAGAGCGTCATTCACAGCGTTCCCTTCCAATATCGCCGTGGCGACGGCGACCCCAGTCAGGTCGCTTCCGCCCGCTAGTTTGTGGGGTGTCGGCGCCTTGGGAGGCCTTCAGAAAGGGTCATCATCCGCATCGGGGTCACCGGAAATATCCGCTTCCCGCCAGTCGTCAGCCACGGTGCGCGGGTCCGGGCGGCGCGGTTGCACCGGTGCTCCGTACGCTGGACGCAGATTCCATTCGTCGAATAAATCCGCTGGTATCTCCTCCAGAAACCGTGACGGCTGTTGCAGGGCCGCGCCGGCACCGTGGGTGTACCGCAGCAGCGGATAGCTCAGGTAGAGCTCGTCCTTGGCTCGCGTCACAGCCACATAAAACAGGCGCCGCTCTTCTTCAAGACCCTCGAGTTCGTCCAGGCTCCAGGCCGACGGGAACAGCCCGTCGCAAAGCATGATCACAAACACCGTGCCAAATTCGAGCCCCTTGGCCTGGTGAATGGTCGATAGCCTCAGCCGGTCCTCATCCTGGGGGGCATCTGACGTGGCGGCTTCCGCCTCCAGGTTGGTCTGGAGCGCCAATTGAGCCAGAAATTCCGTCGTGTCGGTAAACTGCTCGGCAAAATCCGCCAATTGTTCGAGGTCCTCCAGGCGCGTCTTGGCGTTCTCAAAGGTCGCCTCAGCATAGGCCGCATAGTCGCACTTCAGAACATGCCGGATCATCATTGCCGGTGAGTGTCGAATCGGTGGCTGCTCAGCCTGCGAGATTGTTGCCGTCCAGTGTGCCCAGCCCACGGATGCCTTCTTCGGAACCTTTCCGGAGACGGCACTGAGGAGTGTGGAAACTTTTAGGGTGGGGTTGTCCTGCGTGGGCCTGGTTGGATCGCCACCATCCACGTCGGCGACAGGTATCGTCCGGCGGGGAGGCGGCAGGAATGCCGCCTCAATCTCCAGTGCACCGCGATATTCCTGCCACAGCTTGTCCGCCCCCTTGGGCCCCACGCCGGGCAGCATCTTCACCAGTCGTTTGAAAGCCAGTTCATCATACGGATTGGAAACCAGCTTGATGTACGCTGCGACATCCTTGACATGCGCCTGCTCAAAAAAACGAAGGCCGCTGGTGATCAAGAAGGGGATGCGACGTCGGGTCAGCTCCAGCTGCAGTTCCATGGCATGGAAATGCGATCGATAGAGCACGCAGATGTCCGCCAGTGCCTTGCCCTCCTCCCGTAGTTCCATCACCCGCTGGGCAACGAAAGCCGATTGCTCGCTTGCTTCACCGCAGGTGACCACCACCGGTTTGGTTCCCGATGGTCGGGCGGGCGCCAGGGCCTTCAGGAATTGGCGCGTGTTTCCGGAAATCGCGGCGTTCGCGAGTGCCAGTATTTCAGGTGTACTGCGGTAATTGGTCTCGACCTTGAACACCTGGGTATTCGGATGGCGTGCGGGAAAATCAATGATGTTGGCAAAATTCGCCCCGCGCCACGAATAGATGCTCTGGGCATCGTCACCGACGGCCATCAGGTTTCCGTGACGCGCGCTCAGCAAATCCAGCAACTCCCCCTGCAGCCGGTTGGTGTCCTGATACTCGTCCACCAGCACGAATTGAAAACGCCGTTGGTAGACTTCCCGCAAGTCCTCATGTTTCTGCAATAATTCCAACCATAGAACCAGAAGGTCGTCGAAATCCATCAACCCCGCATTTCGCTTCCTTTCCGTGTACCGCTGGCGAAGGAGGGTGATGTTCTCAATCTGCGGAAGAAAGGACTCATGCTCCGCTGCGATCAAGTCTGCCACCGACGTTCCCGTATTGGTCGATTTGGAAAACAGTTCAAGTAAGACCTCGGGTTTCGGAAACAGCTTCTTGCCATCGTCGATCCCCGATTCCCCGATGCAGGCGGCCAGAAGCTCCTTGGAATCGTCCCGGTCGGCCACTCCAAAGTCCGGCCGGTACCCGAGCCGATCCGGATGTCGACGAAGGATTCGCAATCCAAGCGAGTGAAATGTTCCGCCCCACAGGGTTTGGAGATTGCTCCCTACCAGATCGGTCACCCTGTGCATCATCTCCCGGGCAGCCTTGTTGGTGAAGGTCAGCAGGAGAATTCGATCCGGCGAGATTCCATGCTCAATCAGCCAGGCTACGCGGTAGGTCAATGTCCGGGTCTTTCCGGATCCCGCACCTGCCAGGACGAGGGAGGGTCCGGGCGCCGAGGTGACCGCCGCCAATTGCTGCTCGTTGAGCTCCGCCGGATAATCAATCCGCAGCTCGGGCGGCGGTTGAAACGGATTCAGTTGGTATTCGCGGGCCACGGTGGGCTGGGAGCCGGAAATGAGGGGGGTGGTTAAGCTCCCCGTTTCCGTCGGACATGTCGTTCAGGAACCCCGTCGAATTCAGAGTTGGAGGTGTGCCCAGAGGTCGGCAGGTGACAACGTCAGGTTGACGAAGAAAGGCCCAAAATCTCCGAAACGAGCTGTGACTTCGTCAAATCGCATTTCATACACGATTTCCTTCACCGCATCCAACTGGTGGGCCATCAGCGTCACTCCCCATTCCCAGTCATCCAGTCCGGTCGACCCCGTGATTAATTGCGAAATACGCCCCGAATACTTGCGCCCGGTCTTGGCGTGGGACGACATCAACTGCTTCCGGGTTGTGAAATCCAGCGAGTACCAATTGTCGTTGGCCAGCCGTTTCTTGCTCATCGGATAAAAACACATGATCTCCCACGGCTCCAACTCGGGGTACAAACGGTAATGTTGGTAACCCGCATTCCGCTTTTGAGCTGCGGCAAACCGCTCCGCAAAATCCGGGTTGGCCGGGGTCACTCCCTCTCGGGCCAGAATGGACTTGAGGTCATCGTCAGTCGCCACGTATTCCGGCAACTCCGTCACGCTCAGATAGGAAAACACCGATTGAAGGGCTCCGGGAGGAAAGGCCAGCTGGACCTGCCGCTCCAAATCACTGAGCTCCTGAAGTTCACGCGCGAAAATCATGAAACCCAGGTCGGATTTTCCGCCAACTCCGGCAAAGGTCATGATACGCGGAGCCGCAGGACCTGGTGCCGACGCCACCACCGCCTCCAGCCGCTTCAAGGTTTCCGCTGATTCACCCTCCGGCAGGTCGGACCAAAAAACGCGGTCGATGCGAAAAAAGAGGTGGCAGACGTGGATACCTTGTCCAAGGGTGATGGAAGGAATGGGCATGGGATAAAGCAGTAAAGGCCGGGGGTGAAAAGGGAGGTGGAGGTTTAGTCCAAGGCGAGGGCGTACTCCAGCAATTGGGGCAATTGATCCAGGACAGCCGTGTCAACCGCAACCAACCGCGCGCCAGCTGCCACGGCGGCATCCTGAAGCGCCTTGTTTTTCGCGGAGGTGTATCCGATGACCGGGATGTGCGCAATCGCCGGGTCCCGCTTCAGTTCATGGATGACCGGACAAAAATCTCCCGTTCGAAGAGACAGTTCCGCAACCAACAACATTGGGCTCTGCCGACGGACCGTCTCGACCACTGCGGCAGGGGAATTAACCGGCTGGACGCGCCATCCCAGGTCAGAAAGGCGGTTTGCCAGTTGACTGCCCAACAACAACGATTCGTAGAAAACCACGGCCAACGGTTTGGTCACTCGGGCGACACTTTGGGCTCCAGGAGGCATGGAGGCAAAACGTTTATCCGCAGACGCAGGCCGGCAATGTCGAACGACACGCTTTTCAACCGACTTTCGCCCCCTAGAATTGCAGGGTGTTTCGACCATGCATCGATCTCCGAAATGGGCGGGTGGTTCAACTCGTTGGTGGGACCCTCAATGACGCCGGGGTGGGCATCCGCACCAATTTCACCTCCGATCGGCCCGCCCGATGGTTCGCTGAACTCTATCGCGCGGATCAACTGACCGGAGGACACGTCATCCAATTGGGGTCCGGGAATGAGGATGCAGCTCGTGAAGCCTTGGGTGCATGGCCGGGCGGACTTCAGATCGGGGGAGGTATCACCGTCGACAACGCCGCCACCTGGTTGGAGGCCGGGGCCTCCCAGGTCATTGTGACCTCGTGGGTTTTTCGGGAGGGACGACTCGATCGCGAACGGCTCGCCGAGTTGGTTCGGCAAATCGGACGGCATCGACTCGTCCTGGATTTGAGCTGCCGTCGCCGGGATGACGCGTACTGGGTGGTGACCGACCGTTGGCAACGGTTTACTGAAATGCGCCTCTCGGCTGATACTTTTGCCCAACTTTCTCTCTCTTGTGCCGAATTTCTGGTCCACGCGGTGGATGTGGAGGGCTTATGTCAGGGGATTGACACCGAACTGGTCGGTCAACTGGCCGAATGGTGTCCGTTGCCCGTTACCTACGCTGGCGGAGCCCGTTCCCTGGACGACCTCAGAACCGTGGAACATCTCGGACGTGGACGCGTCGATCTGACCATTGGAAGTGCCCTCGACATCTTCGGTGGCAGCGGCGTGCGCTACGCTGACTGCGTCGCCTTCAACCACCGGCCCTAGGCCATCATCAAATCAACGGTGTGGAAGGAATGGGTTCACAACGAGGCATATAGGGCGCGGAGGTGGGGTAAAAACGGGTCAAGGTGAAGTCACAGGGCAGAAGAAAGGCGAGGACGGGGAT
>CAIPFS010000727.1 GCA_903864375.1 uncultured Verrucomicrobiota bacterium | reverse complement strand
GACGAGGACGGGCGCTTCATTCGAGGACTCGGGGCCGAATTACTGGCCTCGGCCATTCCCATCCGACGCGCCGCGCGTGTGCGCGCAGCCGAAGCGCAGGCCCAACCGGCTCTGCTCGCCGCACTGACGGATGGCGAGGATTTTGAGTTGCTGTGGACCTGTGCCCCCAGGGATGCAGTCCGGCTCCTCGACGGATGGAAAGCGGCCTTCCCGACCGTGGGAATCCATTGCATCGGACGGGTGACGGAACAGCCAGGGGTCCGGGTCCGGGACAGCCGTGGAATCCAGCAACTTCCAGAGCGGGGCTATGAACATTTCACCGCCCATGTCTGATTCACTTCCGGCCAGATCCATCCGACAAACGCTGTCGACCCCGGCCACCGAGGCCGAGGGTGAAATCCAGGGTCGAACCGCGCAAGCCGGTCTGGTGATTGGATTGAGCGGGGAACTGGGCGCCGGCAAGACGGCCTGGGTTCGGGGATTTGCCCGCGGCCTCGAGTATCGGGGCAGGGTGCAATCCCCGTCTTTTGGTCTGATTCATCAATACCTGGGTGGCCGGTTGCCCCTGTATCACCTGGACCTGTACCGGCTCGGCTCGCCGTTGGAGGTTCTTTCGGCCGGGTTGGAACACTATCTGGAGCAACCCGACGGCGTCACCATCGTGGAATGGCCGGAGCGGTGGTGGCCGGAGTTTTCGAAGGATGCACAGTCCCGTCCGGGATGGAGGCGGGTTTGGATGCGCAACCAGGGGGAGAACGTCCGGGAAATCGCCTATGAACTGCCTGGCACTTGAATTTGCCTACGAGCGACGAAGTGTCGCCTTCAGCTATCGGGGGCGTGTCTTCGAGGTGGTCCAGGCCGGGGGACGCCACACACCGGCGGTTGGATTGATTCACGCGGTGTTGGAACAGGCCGGTGCCCGTCCCGGGGACGTGGAGAGGTTGGTCGTCGGCCTGGGGCCTGGAAGTTACACCGGTGTGCGGCTTGCCATTTCGGCGGCGCAAGGATGGCAGCTGGCCACGGGCGTGGACTGCGTGGGCTGGTCCAGCTTTGAAGGGTTGGCCAGGGCGGGCTCCCGGACCGGACTCACCCGGGCCACCCTCGCGGTGGACGCCCAACGGGTTGAAATGGCGTTGGCCCCGGTGGAATGGGCGCCCGATGGAAGCCATCGGGTCGGAGCCATTCAGTTGGTCAGCTGGCAGGAGGTCCGGCTAAGGGCCGCAGCGGGCGAAGTGATTCTGGGACCCGGCCTTCCCGGTTCCCTGGGTGTCGGGCTTGGGCTTGAACCGTCGGCGATCGACCTTCTCGCCAGTCTTCCCGTCCACCCGTTGACGACACCCGCCGAGGCTCTGTCTCCGGTCTATCTGCGGGAGGCGCAATTCGTCAAGGCACCGCCATCACGGAATTGGGCCGAATCGGAGGCCGTACCAACATCCCTCCCTCGCACCTGACCATGCCGATATTTTACGAATGCGATCGCTGCACCGCGTGTTGCCGCTGGCCTGGCGAGGTCCGGGTGACGGAGACGGAAATCACCGCTCTCGCGAGCTTCCTCGGTGTGACCGAGTCCGTGTTTATTGATCAATTCACCCGTCTCAACCAGAAACGAACCGGGTTGACCATCGTCGAGCAACCGGGCGGGGCCTGCATCTTTCTGGAAGGGGAGAATTGCCGGGTCCAACCCGTCAAGCCCCAGCAATGCCGGGATTTTCCAAACCTTTGGAATTTTCCGGGCTTTGAATCGGTCTGCCGTGCCCGCCCGGTCGAACTGGGTTTCCAGGAATGGCGGGAGCGAATCGTGGCGGCGACGGGTCGACCGCCTCCGGACGCATTTGCAGAGACGTAAGCCGGTCGTCAAGTATCCGTAACCTGGGGGCTCCAACCTGAAAGGGTGCTTTTCCCTGCGGGTCTTTATCTCCCACGCGCGTTTCGACAAGTTGTTGTTGGTAAGTTGGTTGCAGTATTGATTTGGGCCTGTGCTCTG
>CAIPFS010000726.1 GCA_903864375.1 uncultured Verrucomicrobiota bacterium | reverse complement strand
TCCATTGACCCGGAGGGGACTTCCAGATGAAATGGAGAGACGGGCCATTTTTCGATTGAAGGGTGGAATCCTCATTGAATGTTGCCGCCATGAACCAGACTCCCCGGCTCCAGGTCCTGCCGGAGGATTGGCTGAATCTGCCCGCCTTCGAGGCAGGCGGACGTTCCTTTTTATTCCGGGATGTCCTCCAGGCGGCTGCGGTTCGCGGTAACCTCGATTCATTTCTGCAACAGACAGTCCGGGCCTGGCAGGCCATGGCCCAGGCTCAAGAATCTGGTCTCGAGTCGGAACGGACCTCGGTGGAGGCCCTCATGGAGGAATACCGGTATGAGCGTGACCTCGTGAGCGCTGAGGAAACCGAGCGCTGGCTGGAACGGTGGGGTCTGACCCCGGAGGATTTTCTCGATTATTTCACCCGCCAATACTGGGTGAACTGCGATTCAGGCAGCGGGATCTCCGGACCCGATCTCGAACCGCCTGAGTGGAGCAACCTCTGGATCGCCGACATGGTTCTTTCGGGGGAGTGGGTTCGCTGGGCGCGGCAGCTGGCCACCGAAGTGGTGTGTGGTTTGGACGTGCAGCCGGCTTCCACAGAAGGGATGCAGCCGTTGCTGGACAGATTCAAGCAGGGGCGTGGATGGAGCGAAGGGACCTGGGCGCAATGGCTGACCGACTGGGAACTCCAGCCGGCCAGGGTTGCAGAAATCCTGCGTCGACAGGAGATCGTCCAGAACCGCCAGCGGAAGGCGCTCAGTCCATCCGCGAGGGAATTGGTCGTGGACGAGCAGCGGATGGCCCTGGTGCGGGTGGATTTGGAAGTCGTCGGATTCGATTCCGAAGAGGCGGCGAAGGAGGGTTACTCGTGCGCGGTGTCCGACGGTTTATCCCTTGAACTGGTGGCACGCGAATCGGGCTACACGCTGGAACACCGGTCGTTCTTTCTTCGTGACCTTCCGGATGGCCTGAAGATGGCTGTCCTCAGCGCCTATCCGGGTGCCATCCTGCCTCCCCATCCCGAGGGCGGAATGGTGGACGTTTACCGGGTGGTGCGGCACACCGAGCCCACTCTGGCCGACCCGGAGGTTTCCGGTGCCATCGACGCGATTCTCATCCAGCGCCATTTCGGTGATCTGGAGTCGCGCGAAGTCCGGTGGCTCATGAACGGTGACTCACTCCCATGATTTCCCGGGCCGAAGAGACGTTGCGGGGGACACTGCTGGCGCGATTTGTCCCTGCTCATCAGTTTGCACTGCTGCTCGAGCGGTTTGAGGAAGTCCGTTACGCGTTTGGGGACATCATCATCCGCCAGGGTGAGGAGGCCGACGCCTTCTTCGTCCTGGTGACCGGAAGAGCACGCGTCCTCAAGGAGCAGCCCAACGGGGAGGAGGTCACCCTTTTCCGCCTCCAACCGGGTGACGAATTCGGGGAGAGCGCCTTGCTTCAAAAGGGACCGAGAACATCGACCGTCCGATGCAGCACCGCGGTCGAGGCGCTGCGCCTTGGGCGGGATAAATTTCAGGAGCTGGTCGCCGAGTATCCCGATTTCCTCCATGCCCTGGAGCTCCTGTCGAGATGGAGATCGCTTCACAGTTTTCTCTACACCTACAGCCATTTCGGGCGGCTTTCGGTTCCAGCCTTGAGCGCCCTGATGTCACGACTGAATCCGGTGGATTTCAAGAAGGGCACCCGGATCATCCAGGAGGGGGAGCCGGCTGGATCGATGTACATTGTCCGTGAGGGTCAGCTCCGGGTCTTTACCGGGAAGGAAACCCGGATCGTCAACGTCGCCTTCCTCCGGGAGGGGGACTATTTTGGGGAGCGATCGGTCCTGGCCGGGGAGCCGCGTGGGGCAACGGTTGAAGCGTTTTCCGATTGCCGCCTTCTGGCGCTTCGTCCGGAGGATGTGAATGAAATCCGGCGTCAATTTCCGGAGTTTGAACGACTGCTGGCCGAGCGATTGGCGCTTTACAACGCCCACAAGGAAGCCCGGGTGCCGCTCGACTTTTCACAGGAACTCCTGCCCGCCGAGGCCCGCAGGGATCCGGTCGTCACAGCGACAACGGAGAATGAAAGCGAAGAGCCGTTCGCCGACGAACGGGGGTTTTTCCGAAATCGGAAACGGGTCATCCACCGGTTTCACTTCGTCCAGCAGGTCGACGAGATGGATTGTGGTGCCGCCTGCCTGGCCATGGTGTGCCACCACTTTGGAAGAAAGCCGAATCTGGCGCGCATCCGCGAGCTATGCCATGTCTCTTCGGACGGGACCAGCCTGCAGGGAATGTGTTCGGCCGCCATTGAACTCGGCCTGGCGGCGCGGGCGGTCAAGGCGTCCCACCGCAATCTGGACCGGATGCCGATGCCGGCCATCGCCCACTGGGACGGACGTCATTGGGTGGTGGTGTATCAGGTCAGCGAGAGGGAGGTCCGGCTGGCGGACCCGGCCATCGGTTTGCGCAAAATCCAGCGGGGGGAGTTTGAGGCAAAATGGTCGGGCTACGTGGCCCTGTTTGACTACACCGATGCCTTTGAGAAGGCTCCGGAAGGAGTTTCCTCCCCGGGCTGGGTCTGGCCATTTTTCAACCGGTATCGGCAGGTTTTTCTTCAGGCACTTCTCCTGGCAGGGGTGGCCAGCAGTCTTCAACTGTTGCTTCCCATCGCCACACAGGTGGTGGTGGACAAGGTCATCGTGGACCGGGAGGTGGAGCTTCTGCACCAGATTTTCATCGGGATGGGGGTGGCATTGGCCGCCCTGGTGGGTTCCAATCTGCTCCAACAGTACCTGCTGGCCTTTGCCACGGTCCGTATTGATGCCGCTGTTCTCGATTATCTGACCCGGCGGCTGCTGGACCTGCCGATGTCGTACTTTCACAGCCGCAGGACGGGTGACATTCAACGGCGACTCGATGGGGCCCGGGAAATCCGACAGTTCGTGGTTCAGTATGGGGTGGGAAGCCTGCTTGCCGCCGTCCAGTTCCTCGGCTGCACCACGCTGATGTTTATGTACAGCCGCCCCCTGGCCCTGGTGTTCGCATCGACCCTGCCGCTCTACGCCGGGTTGATGTGGTTTTCACAAAAGGTCCTGAGGCCCCTCTTTGCTGAAATGGAGGAAAATCATGCCCGCTACAGCTCCTATCAAATTGACGCCATCAAAGGAATTGAAGCGGTCAAGGCTTCCGCGGCGGAGGCCGCATTCCGGGAGGCCTTGCTCGACCAGTTCCTGAGGCTTTCCCGCGGGCTGATGCGCGGAAGTTTTATCATGATGTCCTATCAGGGTGCGATTCAGACCCTCGGCCTTGTTTCCAGCGGTTTGTTCCTGTGGTTCGGCGCCGGCCTGGTGATTAGCGGGCAACTGACTGTGGGCGGATTTGTTGCCTTTAACACCCTGCTGGCCATGGCTTCGGTTTCCCTCCTGCGGGTTCTGGGGGTGTGGGATCAGCTCCAGATGATGACCGTGCTGATGAATCGGTTGAATGATATTTTTGAATCCCGGCCCGAGCAGGGCACCGACCGCAGCCTGTTGAAACCGGTGCGATCGCTCGAGGGCCAGATTGAATTCCGTCATGTCGGCTTTCGGTACGGAGGACCGGAATCGGCTCCGATCCTCTCCGGAATCAACCTGCTGGTCGCACCGGGCAAGACCGTCGCCATCGTCGGTCGCAGTGGCTCGGGAAAAACCACCCTGGTGAAGCTGCTGGCGGGTTTGATCGAGCCGACGGAAGGGGAAATCCTTTACGACAATGTGGAGATGAAGGCGGTGAACTATCGCGACCTTCGCCGCCACATTGGCATCGTGCTTCAGGAAAACTACATCTTTGACGACACCATCCTGCGCAATGTGGCCTTCGGTGACGGGGAGCCCGATTTCGACCGGGTGCTCCGGGCCACGCAGATGGCGAACGCCCATGAATTCATCGCCCGGCTGCCTCTCGGATACGAAACGCGGATTGGCGAGACCGGCATGGCCATCTCCGGGGGCCAGCGCCAGCGCATCGCCATTGCCCGGGCCCTGTACCACGCCCCCCCCGTGCTTATTCTGGATGAGGCGACCAGTGCCCTGGACACCGAGTCCGAGAGGGCCATTCAGCAGAATCTTCACCGACTCCTCAAGGACCGCACCTGTTTCATCATTGCCCATCGGTTGAGCACCGTTCGCGATGCCGACATGATCGTGGTGCTCGAGCGGGGCCGGATTGTCGAAACCGGGACTCACGACGAGCTGATTCAGGCTCGCGGGCTGTATTTCCACCTGTGCAGCCAGCAACTGTCCCTGTAAACCGGGCCGCCGTCCGTGAATCCCTCCACTCCATCCTCCCACTCGCGGATCGCGCACGACGAATGGCTGCCGCTGGACCCACCCCCCCTGGTCCCACGCGCGATCGGCTGGCTGATCCTGATCGTCTTCGGTGCAGCACTGGCGGCATCGATGCTCATCCGGTTTCCCGAAACCATCCATTGCCGCTTCCGGCTGGTTCCGGAATCCGGTGCCGATCCCATCCAATCCCCCGTCAACGGGGTCCTTCGCGGGATTTCCGCGGTCGAAGGGAAGGAAGTAGCAGCGGGGGAACTGATGTTCGAGATTCGGTCGGACGAGCTTCTCAACTGGCAGACGGAACTTCAGTCGGACATGGAGGAGACACGGGCTCTGGCAGAACGCGCGCGGCGGACGGAGGAGACCCATCAATCAGTCCTGAGCATCAAGGAGGCGGAGTTGAAGCAATTTGAGCAGGAGCGGGGATTCCGACGCCAATACCGCGACAGCACCCAGGATTTGCTGCGACGGAGTCGGGAACTTCGCGAGAAAGGCCTGATATCCGAGGTCGAACTTTTGCGGGCCGAGCTGGATCTGGCAAATGCGGAGAAGGATCTCAATATCACGGAGCATGGACTGCAAAAAGTGTTGCTCGAACGGACGCAGATCGAGTCGGAGCGAAGCCGTCAGCGGAGTGATGAACAGGCGGCATCGGAAAAGCTCAAAAATGTCATGACCTCCCTGAAAGCCCGCCTGGCGGATTTCGAGGGCGGTTTGCTGAAAGTGCGGGCACCCTATGCGGCCATCGTCATCTCGGTCACCCAGCATAACCCGGGAAGCGTGGTTCGCGGGGGTCAGGAGTTGTGTCAGCTGGCCCGGACGGGTGAGCGGCCCGTTGCCGAAATCCAGTTGCCTCAAGCCGGCCTCGACCGGGTGGTTCCGGGGCAGCAGGCGCGGCTATTTTTTGACGCCTTTCCCTACCAGCGGTATGGGACCATTCCGGTTCAGGTCGGCTGGGTCAGCCCGTCCGCCGTCATCCGTGGTGACTCGCAGCAATTCGCCGCACGGGCACCCCTTGTAAGGATGGATTTCGAGAAGGCGGGACGCCGCATCCCGGTCCGGATGGGCATGGTGGGTGAAGCCCGAATCCGCGTGGGCGAAGCCACGGTGATCGAGTCCGTCTTTGAGCCGCTGCGGGCTCTGCGGGAAAAGTCGCGCTGATACCGAATTCCGAAGGAGGACGGGTTCGGAGATTCGTCTGGCGTTACCCCTACTCCCTTGTTAGACACGGATCGATGTCCAACGATTGGACATCACAAACCACCCATCTCATGACCGACAAAATCAATCCAAAGGCCGCCAGCAAGTCTGATGCGAAGCCGGCGTCCAAAACCGTTCTCAAGGATTTGAAGGCCAAAAAGGCGGTCTCAGGAGGCTCTGGACCCCGGTCCAGCCCAATGTCAGGAGTCAGCCCGTCGCTCTCCTCCAGTCCGGGTCCCAACCACTGAAGGACCGCTGCGCAGGGAGAAATGGCGCAGACAGGACGGCCATCACGGTGCAAGGAATTCCGGCTTTGAATGCCCGATCGCAGCGCCGAAAGGTCATTCTCAGAAATCATTGGTCGCCGGGCGACATCGTCATGCTGACGGCCGCCGTCCGGGAGTTGCACCGATCGAACCCCGGGGTGTTCGCCACCGATGTCCGCACCTCCTGTCCCGAGCTCTGGGAACACAATCCGCACCTGACTCCTCTCAAGGAGTCAGGGCGGGGGGTGACGGTGCTTGATTGCGAGTATCCACTCATTCACGAGAGCAACACCCGCCCGGTTCATTGCCTCAACGGGTTTGCCGAATTCCTGGCGGATCGATTGGGCGTCCCCTGCCCCATCGGTTCGGTGCGGGGAGACATCCATCTTTCTCCACGGGAAAGGTCGGCTCGTTCCCGGATTCACCGACGGATCGGGGTGGACCTGCCGTACTGGCTCATCGTCTCGGGTGGCAAGCTGGACTACACCATCAAATGGTGGAATTCGAGCCGGTACCAGGCGGTGGTGGATCATTTTGCCGGACGATTGCTTTTTGTTCAGGTCGGCCTCGCCTCGCATCCTCATCCGTCGCTGTCGGGGGTCATCGATTTGCGGGGTAGAACCACGCTCCGGCAGTTGGTGCGTCTCGTTCATCATGCACGGGGCGTGGTGTGCCCGGTCACCGGCCTGATGCATCTGGCGGCGGCGGTTCCCGTCCCGCATGGCCACTTTCCCAATCGCCCGTGCGTTGTGGTGGCCGGCGGTCGCGAACCCCCCCACTGGGAGGCCTATCCTGGACATCAATTTATCCATACCGTGGGCATGTTGTCCTGTTGCTCCCACGGTGGATGTTGGAGGGCTCGAACGGTACCTTTGGGAGACGGGGATGAACGCGATGCGCCGAACCGCATTTGCGTGGATGTGGTGGGGGGGCTTCCCCGCTGCATGGACCTGATATCGGCTGAAGAGGTGATCCGTCGCATTGAACTTTACCTCCAATCCGGTGCCGCTGCCGAACTGACTCCACAAGAAATCCCCTTCGCCCGGGCAGCGGTCGAAGGCTGAACCCCATCGGCACGTCCGCCACCATCGCTTGAAAGCGGGTCGATCCACCCAGGAGAGACTTTGGCGATGGGCGTCGGTCGATCGGCTGCGGCAGGCCTTCTGCATGTTCCCGGCGTCAAGTAGACATGGACTTGAAACGAATGAAATCGTAGCTTCCTGGCCATTCGTTCCTCTCCGCCGTTGGAAAACAGCGCAATCCGACTGGGGTGGATCGGATGTCGAGCCCGCCAGTGTCATCGATTTCCGCAACCGCACGCCGAAGAATTTCCTGTGCCGGATCCCGACCGATGAAGGCGGGTGATGGCGAACGCAGAAATGTGCCCTCGGTTGGAACCCTGAACCTTTCCCTGCTGTGCGGAATATTAGGGCTGACCCCGGTTTTCTTGGGGCAATGCACGGCACAAACTCCACCGTCCACGATGAGGACACCCGCCACCAATCAGGTCCTGGAATTGGGTGGAGGCGCCGGCTGTTTTGAACTTCCTTCAGGTATTTTTGACGGATTGAAGGCAGCGACCATCGCGGGATGGGTCCGATTTGATCAGCTGGCTTCGAGTCGCCTGGTGGATTTTGGGCGGTCAGAACAATCGATTTCCATCGGCACGGGCGACTACACCCCGGACCTTGAGTTCGAGATCTGGGACTCGGAGCGGAAAGACCATTCCGTGTCGGTCAAAGGGGTGGTCGCTGTCCACCGGTGGTTCCATGTGGCGGCGGTTTCAGGTCCGGAGGGAATGAAGCTGTACTATAATGGACAGTTCATTGGAGGGAATGATTACACGGGCAGCTTTACCGAGGTAAAGAGTGGTCGCAGGAATTGGGTGGGCCGAAACAATCGCTCGGAGGAGAACCGGACGGCGTTCCCGGACACTGTGGGATCCGTCGACGATCTTTCGGTTTGGAATCGGGAGCTGACTGCCGAGGAAATCCGAACCTGGATGACCAACCGGTTGACCGGCACGGAGCCCGGTCTGGTGGGCTGTTGGAACTTTGACGATCGTACAGGGTCCGACCTCGCCCGGGGTTCACACCGGGGAAGGCTTTTGGGCAACGCCCGGATTTCCACCGCCCTGCATCCATCGATGGCGGATGCCGCCCCATTGTCCAGCGTGAGCGGACGGGTCGTTGATTCAGCGGGTCATCCCGTTCCGGGAGCGCTCGTGGCGATTCGGCGCCAGCATGAATCGCTGAGAACAACCCACACGGATGCCGCCGGACGGTACAAACTCTACCTCCAACCGGAGGAGGGTCCTCTGGATGTGGTGGCAGAGGCGGGACAGGAGGTGGCCTGGGCGGTGAACGTCGCACCGCAGGCCGGCGTGGTTCAACCGGTTGACCTGCAGCTGACGCCTCCCCTCTCCCTTTCCGGGAAGGTGACCGCCCTCGATGCCTCGCCGCTGGCCTCGGTCGTCGTCCAGGCGATCCGGTCACGAGCCGGATCCTCCCACGCCCCGGACGCACCTGTGGAGGCATCGACACTGACCGACCGGCAGGGCCACTATCAACTCTCACATCTTCGCCCCGGCCAATATGCCGTGCGGATTTACACAGGGTCCGGTTATGAATATGCGGATCCGTTGGTCCAACCCGGGAATGGTTCGACGGGGCAGGAATCCGCCTTGGATTTCCGCGTTCCACCCTTCCGGAAAGGCGACTGGAAGACGCTGGGAAATGACGCCGGTGTCGCCAGTCTTGGCATTCGATCGTTGCACCGGGATGCAGACGGGAGCCTTTGGATCGGTACCCGAAACGGACTATCGCATTTCGATGGCTCGACCACCGTCAACTACACCACCGAAGACGGATTGGCCGGGAACGACATCGCCAGCATTACGCAGGACGCCTCGGGAACCCTCTGGGTGGCCGCAGAAAACAGCGGATTGAGTCGCCGCGAGGGAGACCGGTTCATCCAGGTTCATCTGACCGACGCCGAGGCGGACCGTTCGCTGAACGGCGTTCATGCGACCGCAGATGGGCGCGTTTGGGCCGGTGGAACAGGACTTTTCTGCCTCACCGGAACCAATATCGTCCGATACTCGGAGACCAACGGTCTTCCGGCCGTCCAGGTTTTCAAGGTTACCAGCGGCCCGGATCACCGACTCTGGCTGGGAACGGACATGGGTCTGGTGTCTTTTGACGGCAGCCGGTTCGTCAATGTCGTCCGCGAGGCGGGGTTGGTCCCGTTTGTGGCAGACGGACCTCGGGTTGGCCCGGACGGAAGCGTCTGGTTTGGCAGCTGGGGTCAGGGTCTATGGCGCTACGATCCTTCGGCTCCGCCCGGTTCCAGCCTCCGGCATTGGTCCGTCCATGATGGACTCATCAGCGACCTGGTCTGGTCGGTCGAATTCGGCCCCGAGCAAACCGTCTGGGTGGCCACCGGCGACGGAGTCTCGCGGTTTGATGGCACCAACTTCGTCAATTTCACCCGGGAAGACGGTCTTGCCGACAATCATGTTTCCTCCATCCGACGGGATTCGGATGGACTGCTCTGGTTTGCCAGCGAGGCGGGTCTGACCCGCTACGACCCTGAAAGTGCCGTCACCTTCAGCAGTGCGGACGGGCTTCCCAGTTCCAATGTGCGGATGGCGGTCCGCGGAGTCGATGGGCATCTCTGGATCGGTACCCCCGCAGGTCTTGCCTGGTACGATGGCAGGCGATGGAAAGCCGTCACGGCACGGGAGGGTTTGCCATCCAACGACATCCAGGCCATCGCCTCGCATCCAGACGGGCGCATCTGTCTGGCAACACCGGCAGGCATCGGATTTTTCGGCGGAGGCGTCTACACACCGCTTCCGGTACCGCCGGAGCATTCACGAGGCATCTCCTGCATCTCCATCGCGGACGACGGCTCGATCGCGGCGGGAACGACCAGCGGCGATTTGATTCGTTGGAAGGACTCAACCTCCATCGCCCGGGTCACCCACCAGGCCCGTATGGCCCAACAGAAGGTGCTGAGCGTGCTCTGTGTCTCCAGCAATCTGGTTTGGCTGGGCCTTGATGCCGGCGGAGGTGTGGTCCGGATTGAAAGAACCGCCATGAATTCGGGAGAGCCAACGGAACGACGGACCGTCTTTCGCGCCGACGATGGACTGCCGGATGATTATGGTGCAGCCCTGGCGGTTGGGAGGGACAACGCGGTGTGGATAGGTGGAGCCCGGGGATTGACCCGGTATGCCAGCACCGGCTTCACCCAGTACAACCGGCGGGCAGAGGGGGGCGGCGAACGGGTCAGTGGCATCCATGTCGACAGCCGGGGATTTCTTTGGGCCGGGAGTCGAACCGGGGTCCGCTTTCATGACGGAACCCAGTGGTCCCGGCTCGACACCCACGACGGGCTCCCGTCCAACGATGTACGGGGCATCGCAGAGGATTCGGACGGCGGAATCTGGTTTTGCACGGACAAGGGTGTGACCCGCTACCACCGGAGAACACGGCCGCCCCCTTCCCCGACGCTGGCCATCAGCAACCCGCGAACCCCGGAATCAACGGACCGTCTTGCCTCCCTTTCCACCGACGAGACAGGGACCTTCGTTCTGGGCCTCACCGAATTGCGGACGGTTCCCGAGAATCGCCTGTTTCGTTGGTGCGTTCTGGAGGGGCGCGTCCGGCCCGACTCCATCCCTTCCGATGCCCTCTGGAGCCGGGTTCAGCGAAGCATGCCCATCTCCTGGACGACCCATCGCGCCGGGACCTACACGATGGCCGTGCAATTCATTGATCGCGACCTGAACTACTCCCGACCGGCAGTCCTCTCATTCGTCGCCGAAACCCCGTGGTTTCGGAATATCTTTTATCTGGGTCCCCTCGCTGCCTTTAACGGCTGCCTGATCGGTTGGGGAATCTGGGCACGGGTCCTTTATTTGCGCAAACGGCGTGAAGCCGCGCGCCTCCGCGAACGCTTGCTGGAGGAAGAACACAATGGCCGGCTGGCCGCCGAGGCCTCGGCGACCCGTATTGAGGCGCAAAACCGGGAGCTCGAGGAGGCTCGCGTTGCCGCCGACGCCGCCAACCACGCCAAGTCCCAATTCCTCGCCAACATCTCTCACGAACTGCGCACTCCGCTCAATGCCATCATCGGCTACAGCGAGATGGTCCAGGAAGAGCTTCAGGACCGCGGCGAAACCAGTCTGGTGCCGGACCTGGAACGCATCCATTCGGCGGCCCGCCATCAATTGACGCTGGTCAACGATATTCTCGACCTGTCCAAGATTGAGGCGGGTAAGATGACCCTGAATCTGGAACGATTCGATCTGACGCTGCTCATCCGGGATGTTCAGTCCATGGTGCAACCCCTGATTGCGCGGAAGCGAAACCAACTTTTCATCGAGGGCCTGCCGGAATCGTGCCTCATGCACTCCGATCCCACCCGGCTAAAGCAGGTTCTGTTCAATCTAATCTCCAACGCGGCCAAATTTACGGAAAACGGCACGGTCACCCTGCGGATTGCGACGCCCCCGGTGAAGGGGGTTCCGGGCGTGATCATCAGTGTCATCGATACGGGCATCGGCATGACACCGGAACAACTCACACGATTGTTCCAGGCCTTTTCCCAGGCCGACACCGACATTGTGAAGCGATATGGCGGAACGGGACTTGGCCTGGCGATTTCCCGCCAGTTCGCCACCCTGATGGGTGGCGAGCTGACTGTGGAAAGCACCCGGGGCGTGGGTTCACGCTTTCATCTCATCCTCCCCTTGGAAGCGCTCCCGTAATACCGCGTCACTATGGTGAACGACACTGTTCCAACTCCTCCGTCCCGTTAGGACCATGAAGACTTCCTTCAGTCGCCGGCAATTCTTGAAACGGGCCTCGGCATCCGCCGATGTGGCGGCCATCGCCTGATCACTTCCCATGGCTTGCCTCCAGACCATTCCATCGGTTTCGAAATCGGGAACCGTCCAGACCCGCGGGAAATCCTGGCTCATCCCGTGGTTGGCCGTCTTGCTGCTTGGACCAGGGGTCGTTGCGGAACCGGGACCCGTTCCTTCAACGCCATTGCGAGCCGGCATGATTGGTCTCGACACCTCGCACGTGCCTGAGTTTGCGAAGCTTTTCGGGAGCCCGACCGCCACCGGTGATCTCGCCGCAATCAAGGTGGTAGCCGGATATCCCGGTGGAACCGACCTTCCAGCCAGTCGGAACAGGGTCCAGGGATTCACCCGGCAGTTGCGGGAAATGGGGATTGAGATCGTTGATACCATCCCCGCTCTGCTGGAGCGCGTCGATGTGGTTTTGTTGGAGAGTGTCGATGGCCGGATCCATTGGACGGAGGCAGAACCGGTGATTCGCGCCCACAAGCCGCTCTTCATCGACAAACCCGCTGCGGGGTCGTTGGCGGATGTCCTGTCGATCTACACCCTGGCGGAAAAAGAGGGTGTTCCCTGCTTTTCGAGTTCCTCCCTGCGATTTGGTCCCGGCATCCAGGGCTTGCTGAAAAACAACACACTGGGAACGATCGCCGGAGCCATCACCTGGGGACCCTGCACCTATCAGGAGGGGACCCCCGACATGTACTTTTACGGTATCCACGGTATTGAACCCTTGTACGCCCTGATGGGTGTCGGCTGCGAAACCGTATCCCGCGTTCAAACCCCCGATACGGACCTCATCACGGGGGTATGGAAAGGCGGTCGGGTCGGGTCTTATCGGGGCATTCGAAACAACAAGGCGGAATTCGGAGCAGTTGCCTACGGAAACCGGGCCATTGTACCCACCGTTACCGATGTCGGGTACGAAGAGCTCTGTCGGGAAATCGGTCATTTCTTCAAAACCGGCCAGGCGCCCGTCAGCGCCGCTGAAACGATCGAGATTTTTGCCTTCATGGAGGCGGCCGACGAGAGCCGCCGTTCAGGAGGTGCCTCGGTTTCAGTTCCCGACCTGTTGGCCAGGGCCAAAGCGCGGGCCCGCTGATCCCCTGCCGGCGGCGGTACCGCCCGGGACAAATCACATTGACACCCACGCAATCACCTGTCTTTCCGCGGGTTATAAAACAGATGACCTGTCCCTTTATCTTGATTTTCCGAGACCCGTCGGGTTTTCAGCCTTCCGGGGAGGAATTCATTCCGGGCGTGACAGTCGAAAGCGAACATGGCTTCATCACAGCCCTAACATGAAACGTCTGTCGATCGCTTCCGCCGTTCTTTTGGGGCTCGCCGCGTGGCAGCCAGCGCGTGCCGAAGAGAAATCCGAAGGCAAACCTGCACCCGCCGTGAGCACCAACGAAGTCGCCATCATCAAAACCAGCAAGGGAGAACTCGTCGTGGAATTCTGGTCCGACGTGGCCCCCAAAACGGTCGAAAATTTCAAGACCCTGGCCCGCAAGGGTTTTTACGATGGGACCGCCTTCCATCGCATTATCAAGGGCTTCATGATTCAGGGTGGCGACCCGTTGACCAAGGATGCCGCTCTGGAGTCCCGCTGGGGAACCGGAGACCCGGGCTACAAAATCAAAGCCGAATTCAACGCCAAGTCCCATCAATTTGGTGTCCTCTCGATGGCCCGGTCGCAAGATCCGGACTCCGCCGGTTCCCAGTTTTTTATCGTGACGGGTGACGCCTCGTTCCTCGACCGCAAGTACACCGCCTTCGGTCATGTCATCAAGGGGGAGGACGTCCTCAAGGCCCTGGAGTCGGTTCCGACCAAGAGCGGCGGCGGCGGCGAGAAGAGCCGGCCCCTGGAACGGCAGGGAATCGAGAGCGTCAAGGTGGTGGATGCCGCCAGCGTGAAGTAGCCCTGGACCTTCCGGGACACCCATGGACCTGGTTTCTCTGGCGCAGGCCTTGCAGGCGCTGGGGTGCCCAGCCGGGAAGTGTGATGAAATGGCCGCGCAGTTGGAAAAGCGCGCGGCCCAGTTGTGCGCCGAGCGTGGCGGTACACCCGATGATGCGCTTTCCTACCTCATTCGCCTGATGGCGGGGGGGTGGGCTGCCCAAGCCCGGGGAATTCAGCTCCCGAAATGATTCCGCCCTTGCCGGACGATGCGGTGGCTCGCTGGTCGACCCTTGAACAGCGATTGCTGGCCGATTACCGCATCTTCCGAGTCCGAACGGATCTCAAGCAGCATCCCCGAACAGGCCGGATTTTCGACCTCTTTACAGTGGAATGTCCGGATTGGGTGAATGTGGTCGCCACCACTCCCGAAAAGGAACTCATCCTGGTCGGCCAGTTTCGCCATGGAACCAATACGGTCGAATGGGAAATTCCCGGAGGCATCATTGACCCGGAAGACGCCGATCCGGTCGCCGCCGGAATACGGGAGCTTCGAGAGGAAGCGGCCTACGTTGGCGACAAGGCGCGCCTTTTGGGTGAGAGCTTTCCGAATCCAGCGTTACAGAATAATCGATGCCATGTGGTGAGGGTCGAGAACTGCCTCGCCAGCGGCAGTCAGCACCTGGATGCGGCCGAGGACATTGTAGTCCGTCTGGTTCCCTGGAAGCAGGCACCGGAGTTGATTCGGTCGGGTGTCATTCGCCATTCATTGGTCGTGGTGGCCCTGGTCCGGGCATTGATGGACGAGGGGACCTGGTAGGTCTTCTTCCTTGTGACGCCGCGAACGCCCAGATCGATACTCATGGTTCTTCCGAGGGCCTAGTCCGTTCGCTCATTCCTTCACGGGGTAACCTTCGACCAAACAGTTTAGCGCTGATGGGCCAATGGCCTCGGTTCGGTCCCGCCTACCCGAGGGGTGCAGGGCCCAACCTTCCATCAGCCATCGTTCCCATTCGAATCCTCCACATCGTTGTTCTTCTTCGGAACCTTCCCAGCACCGCAGTCTCGGCAGACCCACGCGAAGACAAAACCGGAATAGACAAATCCGGCGGCGTGCGGCGTCCTTGGCTCAACACCGGATGTCTCCCCGCGAACTTGAACGCCTCTATGATGACCATGCGTCAGCATTGTTCGCGTTTCTGTTGAATCTGACCCGGGACGAGGCGGACACCAGGGATGCACTGCAGGAGGTGTTTTCCCGATTGGTGAATCGCCCGGATGTGATGAAAGACGTTCGGGATGAGCGGGGTTTTCTCCTGCGAATGGCCCATCGTCTGGCCTTGGACGGGTTCAGACGTCGGGAGGTTCGGGACCGGAATCATGCGGCCCTGGCTGAGGAAGGCAGCGACCTGTTTGCACCCACGCCCGATCCCGATGAGACGGCCTTTCGTCGTGAATTGGCTCTGGCTCTGGGCCAACTCCCCATGGATCAACGGGCAGTGGTCCATCTTAAGCTCTGGGAAGGTCTTACCTTCGAAGCGATCTCGTCGGCCCTCTATATTCCAGCCAATACCGCTGCCAGCCGCTACCGGTACGGAATAGACAAACTTCAGGGCTTGTTGCGTCCCTTCTATGATGAGATTCGAACCCACTAGCCGACACGGTCCTGCGGACGGCCCATTGGCTTCACCCGTGCGGAAGCGGCCCGGTTCGAACCGCCTCTGGCTCGGTCCTGCGGACGGCCCATTGGCTTCGCCCGTACGGAAGCGGCCTGGTTCGACCCCCCTGAGGCTCGGTCCTGCGGACGGCCCATTGGCTTCGCCCGTGCAGAAGCGGCCCGGTTCGAACCCGCTGAGGCTCGGTCCTGCGGACGGCCCATTGGCTTCGCCCGTGCGGAAGCGGCCCGGTTCGAACCGCCTCTGGCTCGGCGGGAGCCTCGCCCTACCGATGTTGCTCTTGTTCAGGAGGTTAAATTTAAATCGTCGGGATGGTGAGGAAATCTGTGACTTAACGCGAAGCACTGTCATCCATGATTAACACCCTCGTTGAAACCAGATGACCATGCCTACTCCATCGCCTGAAAATCCCTCGGACGACCTGGCCCGGATTCTGGCCTCACGTCCCCTGCGACCCGTACCACCCTCCTGGCGTGAAGAAGTGCTCGCCCGAACGAAGGATGGGGTGGCTCAGCCGGGGGTAAGACCGATTTCGAGTCGATGTCTCGCGGTACCATTCTGGTCCAGGTTGCCCGTCGAATGGCGCTGGTTGGTCGGTCTTTGGGCGTCGTCGCTGGCCGCTTTGGCGTTGATCTGTGAACCGGGAGAATCGTCATCCCATCCCGCCCCGACACAGGAAACCCTTTGGTCGGTCGTGCACTCCCGCAATGCCGAATGGCAGCGACTCGCAGCATTGCCCGGGGAGACTTTCCCCGAGGCCCCACAGCCGCGGCTCTCTGCCTCCCCAGCTCCCCGATCTGCTCTTCGCCCTCCGGCTCCAACCCGATTTGGGTGATCCATTTCGTTTTTCAACACAGCTCGACCAAACCGACCGAACGCCATTTTACATTGATGACACTCCAGCAATTTCTCCTGAAAGAACACGGATCCCGCTCCAACTGGCTTTGGATTCCGTCCTTGGTTCCCCAACCGCAAGAACACTATTCCTGGCTTCGAGTTCTTGGATTTGTCGTTCTACGGACCGTTCGGGCGTATCTTGTTGTGCGGCTGTTATTGACCCTGTTCTGGGTGTTTGAACGTGAAAACCAGGAAACGGTTGGGTCGGTCATTGCCGTACCCCACGGGGAATGGCTGGCGCTGGTCTTTGCGGAATTTGTGGGCTTGCGAGCCCTGGTTTTGGGACTCCTGAGCCGCGCTGCCTGGAATCGTCGGGCCGATGAGCTCGTGGAATCAGCGGATCCCGGAGCCCCGGTACCGGAGAGTGGAGGTCGGTTGCCTTATCTTTCCATTCTGATCTACTCAATTCTGGTCACGTTCGTCACTCCGTTGCTGATGTTTCACGCAATCGAAGACGTCCGTGGCTGGGCGGCCCTCCGTGCGGAAAAGTCGAAACTGATAGCCGCAGGGGAATGTCTGGAGATATCCTGCCTGTTGGGACCTCCCCCCCCCAACGAGGAAAATTTCTTCTCCACCCCCTTTTGGAAACAGTTTGAGTATCGGAGGGTTCCGACCACCAACCCGGGTGGGTTGGAAATCCACTGGACTTTCAAGCAAGGGGAAATCTTTCCCTATCATACCAATCTGTCGTTGCCCGAACTTCGAGAGGCAGACAAGGAGGAGAAAGGGAATTCGACCTCACGTCGCGCGACCGACGGACGAATTCACCTTTCAGATTGGGCGAACACCCTTCGAGAATCGACCACCAATACGGCGCAACTACCTCAGGGACGACATCACCTGGACTTCCCTTTGCCCGCCCAGCCTGGAAAACCAGCCGAAGACGTTTTATTGGGCCTGTCCAAGTTCGACGCAACGCTCGCCGAATTTGCGGCCGCAGCCCGCCGACCCCGAAGCGTTTACCCAGTGCACTACGAAGAATCCTTCAATGCCCTGCTCCCTCATCTATCCTGCATGAAGGGAATAGCCCGGATTTATCAAGTTCGGGCTTTTGCCCGAATGGAAACGGGGGACAGCCAACGGGCAGCGGAGGATGTCCAAATGATCTTCAGAATCAGCGATGCCCTTCAGGAGGACCCGCTCCTTATTTCTCAATTGGTCCGGATTGCGGTCGAAACCATCGCGTGCAAGACACTCTGGCAAGGGCTGGTCGACCATCGATGGACGGATTCTCAATTGATGGAGTTCCAGCGCTTCCTGTCACACCGTGCGTTGGGGCCCTCGCTGATCCACGGATTGAAGGGGGAGCGAATCATGGGAATTACGGGAACGGAGCAGGCGCTGCTGGGCCCCTTCAAACTGCTGGTGGACACAGGGTTCCTGGACCGGGTGGGAAACACGGAGGAGACCGGTTTGGCTCCTAATGTGTTCTCAGCGGCCCATCTCACAAGTTTTCTCATTCCGGTGGGGTGGGTTCGGAAAAGTCAGGTGGAGCTTTTGCGAGGATTTGAGCCTTTACTAACTACTGCCCGCACGGAGCTGAATTCCACCAACCGGACGGTCCTCTGGTCGTCATCGCCAGGAAGCGATGCTGCTTCGACCAGAGACAGATCGTGGGGAGGTTTCCCATTTACGGTGCTGAGCCGGATGCTACTTCCCGCCCTTGAAAATGCCGCCCACAAGGCCAATTTTGGGCAGACAATGATCGGTTTGGCCGGAGCCGCCTGTGCATTGGAGCGGTATCACCTGGCGAAAGGGGAGTTTCCGGTTTCCCTGAGTGAACTCGTTCCCCAATATGTTGCGGCCGTCCCCATCGACTGGATGAATGGTGAGCCGCTGCATTATCGGCGAACCGATGACGGCTGGTATCAACTCTGGAGCGTGGGTCAGGACGGCAAAGACGACGGTGGCGTTTTTCGCGAGTGGATTGGAAAAGGAGCCAACTCCACCGGCCCCGAACTCGACATCCCCTGGCCCCGTCCGGTGTTGAGTACCGAAAAAAGAATCTTTTGATTCAAGTTGGTATTGCGGGATTGGAGCATGCTGGCCGTTGTCGTCATTGACATGCCGATCTTTCCCTCAACGGGCTCCGGCCCAATAAAGTTTGCGCCGACTCACGCTCGGCGGCTACCGGGACCGAGCCGGCCTTCCTTCCTGTAGTTGCCGGTCGTCAGCCGGCGCTGATCGATAGGGGGTCTGCATTCCGGTTTAAGAGGACTGTCCTTTCGGTTCCTGGTGTTTTCGGTCTGCCCGGCTATTGACCCGCCGAGCTCCCTCAGAACAGGTTTCGGCCAGGGAGAGTAAGCGCCGACTGACGTTCGGCGGCTACAAAGACCTGAGGGGTTTCGCCCCTGCCGGGTCGATGACCCAAGGGAAAAACCAACCTATTTCTTCTTCGGCGCGGCCGGAGCGTTGGTGGATTCGGATTGATCGTTCGATTTCAGGAAATCCCGGACCAGCGGTGCCTTGCTCTTGACCTCACCCATGGCTTCCTGGGCATCGATGCTTGATCGGATGACCCGGGGACGCAGAAACACCAGAAGTTCGACATCCTTGACGCTCTTTTCCTTCTTTTTGAAGGCCCATCCCAGTCCGGGAATGTCTCCCAGAAACGGTGTCTTGCGAATGGTCTCGGACATCTGCTTTTGCAGGATGCCCCCCAGGACCAGGGTATCACCGCTGGTCGCCGTCATGTCCGTCTTGAAGGTCCGTGTGTCGATGATGGCATTCCCCGAGACGGTCTGTCCCGGCACGATGCTGGATGACTCGATCCGAATCTTGAGGGCCACCGTGCCCGAGACGTTGATGTGGGGAATGACCTCGAGGATGATACCCACTTCCTTGTATTTGTACCCCTGGCTCAGTCCGCCCGTCTGGGGAGTCAGGGATTGGGTGATAAACGGAACCTGGGAACCGACGAACAATTTGCCGGTCTCATTGTCCTCGATGTTGATCTGCGGTTCCGCCAGCACACTGGCCTCTGTGTTCCGTTTCAGGAATTGGATGAGCACGTCGAGACTGACCGTGCTATCGAGCACCCCGGATTTCAGGTTGGCGATCTGTTGGCCAAGATTGGCGGCACTGGAGGGGGTGTTCACCGTGTTCACTCCGCCAAACCCCTTTTGATAGTTCCCCTTGGTGCTGGCCAGGATGGAGTTGTCATAGTCGTCGGGCGAAAACGTTTTGGAACCATCCGGCGACCAACGAACCCCGTAGCGGTCCATCAGGTCACTGGAAACTTCCACAATCCGGGCCTCAATCAACACCTGGGGTGTTGGGGCATCCAACTCCTCGATGAGCTTCAAAACCTGGGGGAAGAAATGAACGTTGGCCGAGATGAGCAGCGAATTGCTGCGATGGTCGGGGACAACACGCACGCGTCCCACCAGATCACTGACCTGGCGGGAGGCCGATTTGCCATCGCCAGAACGCTGGTTTTCGGGCTGTCCCCCCAGCCACGGAAAATAGAGGTCTTCCTTCACCTCGCGCTCCAGGGGCGTGCTGTTCTGGCTTTGATCAAAAGCCCCCTGATCCTGTTGTTGCTGCGGTTGCTGGGGCTGACCCGGCTGGGTCACCGGGCGGAGTCCGGGTGAACCGACCTTGGCGAATAGAATGTTCAGGCTGTTGGCCACGTCTGTCGCCTTGGCGTATTTCAGGTTGGTTCGAAAGGTGCTCTCGCCCGCGGGCGAAGGAGCATCCAATTGCTTCAGCACCTCCTCCACCGCCCGGAGGCTCTCGAGGGAATTGGCTGTGACGATGATGGCATTGGAATACGGTTCCGAAGTGATGCGCACCTTGCCATAGAGGCGTCCGACATCCCGGTCGGCTGTTGGTTCCGGGTTGTCGTCAAAAAAGTAATAGGACCGCTGCTGGGTCTTCTTCAGGAACAACTCATTGAGGACATCCTCGATATCAACGGCCCCGACAAACTTGAGCGGATAAATACGCGGAGCCAGCGACTCGCCACCGACTGGTTCGTCCAGCGCCCGAATCATTTTGCCGATGCTCTCGATCTGCGATGGCGGTGCCTGGACGATCAAGGTATTGCGGCGGCGGTCCGCCACCACGCTCATCTTTTTGGATGCTTTGGAGTTTTCCTGCGACTCAAAATAGAAGTAGCGGGACCGCGTCGTGTCCTGATCAGCCACCAGGGATTTGAGTTGTTTGGCAACATCCTCGGCGTCGGCATTCTTGAGCGGAAACAAGTGCATCGTCTTTTCCTGGGCATCCTCGGTGTCGAGGGTGGTGACGATCCGTTCGATGGCTTTGAAGTTGGCCTCGCTGGAGAGAATGATCAGGGAATTGGATCGATCGTTGGCGGTGACATCCACCGGTTCAGTTGACGATTTACCCGTCATTTTTTGATAGAGTGGGGTGATCTCCTTGACGAGATCCGGGGCGCTGACGTGCTTGAGCGGCAAGACCCGCACCGTCAGGTCTCCGGGATGATCCGTGTCGAGCACCTTGATCAGGTCACTGGCGAGCGAGACACTCTCATTATAGTCGGTCAGGATCAGTTGATTGGCCCGTTCGTTGACTTCGAGGGTGCCCTTTTCGGAAACCACACTCTTGATGCGTTCCTTCATTTCGGGGGCCTGAACGAAATGCAGTTGGAATATTTTGACCAGCCGCTGCCGCCCTGCCGGGACGTCGGACCGACCCGTCTCCAGCAATTCCGGGCTCATCCTGGGCTCTTTGCCCTCGGGAACAATGAAGATGGAATTGGATGATTCAACGGCGCTGAACCCCTCGAGGGAGAGTGCGCGATAGACCAGGTTGATGGCATCCCGGGGTGGCAGCTTTTTGGAGCTGGTGATGGTGATCTGACATTGGGCCTGCGGGTGTTTCACCACGCTCTTGCCCGTACTCTGGGCAAGCCATTGGACGACCATGTCGATGTTGGCCCCTTGAAAACTCACCTGAATTTCCTCATTGGCCGGTAGGGGTCCGGCAGGGGTGTTGGTGGAACCCGGAGTGCCGGGGACCTGTCCGCTGAGCGGGCTCAGCGAACACGGCGCAGCCAGAAGCAGGCCAACGAACAGCATCAGGAGGGAATGGCGCGGCAGGGACCGCGACGGGGCAGTAAGGCAGATACGACGTGTCTTCATCGGGGCAGTTTATTTTGGGAGCAGGCTTTCGCCGCCCAGTCCGTCAAAAATCATCAGTTCCTTCTTTTCACCAGCGTGTTCCACGAGGACGCGATTGGTGCCAATACGGAGCAACTTCAAACCATCGGCTTCGCCGCCCTCACGCAGGAGGGACATCTGGCCGTTGGGCGTGCGGAGAAAGGCATCCCTGCCGGCGATGCCCAGCAGCGCCATGGGTGGTGGGTGAAACACCGGAGCGAGAAGCTCGCTCTGGGTGATCTTGTCGATTCGTGCTTGAATGAGGGGTGGGATGGGAGCGGGACCCCGGGGGCCGTTTCCGCTTCCCGGCATTCCCATGCCGGGAGGAAATCCCGGCGGAAAGCCAGCGGGTATTCCGGGCGGTGGCCCGGGTGCCGCAACAACCGGTGGATGGGCCTCAGCTCCTGCCGTCAGGGCGTTCGTTGCACCGGTCATTCGATTTGTACCGGCCGCGTTTGTGGCCCCCTTGAAGAGAAGGGTGCCGTCTTCATTGGTGGCACCCCTGTTGCGGGCCACCATGTTGGTTTCTATAGCGGGTTTTGAAGGATTTGTTGCCGGCGGGGCCTTGGGCGGCGAGGGCGGAACCGGTTCCTCCGGATGCCAGTGCGGGGCCATGGGAACCTCCAGACGGGAGATCGGATTGGGTTGAACGACACTCCAGAGAACCTGGATTGCCCATACGGCAGCAAGAACGCCGGGAAGAACCCGAAGAATTGCAGGGAGACGTTCACGCATTGGGTACCTCCCGGGTGTCCCATTGTTCATAATCGAGGAGAATGAGGACGACGGAGATCTTGATCAGCCCGGGCCGCATCGGGTCCGAGGAAAATTGGACGGTATCCAGAATCAGCTGGAATCCGAGGGAACCGAGCCGGTGGAGAAAAGTGGTGAGGGAGGTCACCTGTCCTGCCGCATCCAGCTGGATGGTTCCCAATTCCCGCTCCGTCCCCCGCGACAGCGTCTCGCGGATGGGTCCCATTTGGAGGCCACCCTGCATGGCGGCCTGCTGGATCGCGGCGCTTGCCCGTGCGACCAGCCTGGGCTTTGACAATTGAGCCGGATCCATTTGAGCTGCATCCATCAATCGGTGCAGTCGAACGACCCGGGAATTGTAAAGTTCCAACCGGGTCTTTTCGTCGGTCGCCTCGCGTTGGAGCTGCCGATAGGCGGTCCGGCGCTGGCCGAGGAACTGGAGGGTGGTCCATCCACAGAACAACAGGAGGTAGGCACCGAGGCCCAACCCTGCGAGACGGAGAGTCCGGCGATCCCGGGCGGTGAGGGTGGGGAGTGGCATTACGGTGCGGAGGGTGGGCGTTGGGTGCGGGAGTTGGCGTTGGTCGCTCCGGAAGGCACGGCGTTGGTAAGGGTGGGACCGATGGTCAGACTCTCACGATCCGAAGCCGCCTTCCACTGGGCGGTCATTCGAAAGTTGACCCTCTGGCGGTCGGGGGTCGGTGTCTGGTCCTCAACCACCACGGAGGAAAAGAAACCGGTATCGATCAATTTCATCCGAAAATCGCCCACCTGATTCAGATTTTGCAGGAAACCAGTAACGCCGACTTCGCCCCGCCGATTGAGGCTCAGGGAATCGACATGACATCCCATGGGGGCGGCATTGGCGATGAGGTAGATGGCATCCAGAAAGGGCCCCTGGTTTTCCTGAAGGTGTCGCAGAAAATTCAATTCCCGATCGATCACCGCCAATTGTGGTTCTGCCGCCTTCAGGTGATTGAGTTGTCGCTGTAAGCGGGGTCCAAATACCAGAGCCTCCACGGAGGGCGTGATCAGGATGGCGGCAAGGAGCGCTCCAGTCAGTGCGATGGACCGCCAGGGAAGACCCCGGAGGGCCGCCTGCGATTCCGGTGCCGGCGTGGATCGCAGCTCAAGGTGGGAGGCATCGGCGCGGGTCACCCGGTTGGCCAGCCCCACATTGGCAGCGGTTCGACCGATACCGGAGACGAACGGCAAGGGTTGAATCATCCCGGAAGCGCCTTTCCCCGCTTCAACCAATTTCGCCAGCGAATCCACTGTGGGACTTCCACCCTCCGGATTCAATGGGGATAAACTGAGGAACAGGGGTGTTCCAGCGGGTACGCTAAGGGACGTCAGAAATTCCCGAAGAGGTCCATCGGTGCCGCCGAGGGCCGTTTCCGGCCAGGATTTCCATCCCTTTGAAAGCGTTCGCACCTGAAGGGGAGCATCAGCGGACCAAAGGGTGGCCTCGACGTGTGCCTCGCCGACATCCAGAACCACCCCCGAATCCGGGAGCGACGTCAGCAATGCCAGTCGGTCCAACGCTGCCAAAGAAAAATGAACCTCGGCTTCCAGCGGGGCCAACAGATCTCGATAGGGTTGAAGCAGGTCCAACTTCACCGCCGCCAGGAGTGCCATTTGACGACCGTCTTCCCGGCTCGGTAGCGGCAGCCAACCCCAGGCGAGTTGCTCGGGGGAGAGTGGAAACTCCGATTCCAATTGAAGGGCGAGGAGGCTTGCCCATTCGGAACGCGGCTGGGCGGGAAAGCTGACCGGACGGAGGATTACCCCCCGCGAGCCGAGCGTGCAATGAATGTGGAGCCGGGAAAGCCATGGCTTGCCGCTCGTCAGTCGTTGGAATGCCGCGGTGACTCCAGCCACAGTTGCCGCGGTGAAAGGCCCGCCGGGTTCGCGATCCAGCGGAATTTCGACACCATCCCCACCGCACCAGGCGTAAAGCCGGGGGGGAGCCGTCGTCACCTCCACCCAGACGCGGGTCGGTTCCATTTGCGGAAGAACACTCATAAATCATCCTCTCGATAGGCCAGCGTAGTGACCGTCCGTGCCCGGACCCGCACCACGGCCTCAATGGTTTGTCGACTGCGTCCCACATCTCCTTCCGCCCGGATTCGGTAGGTGTCGGACCTCACCGTGACACGAGGAGCAACCTGTTGGAGCAGGGTGCGGTTGAATCCGGGAACGTCCAGCAGGTGGGCCGGGCTTTGAAAGAATCCGTTCGCGCGCCGATGGGCCACCACCGCCTGAGCCAGTTCCCGCGTCATGCCAGGAAGACAAAGCAAGACCCCGACATCGGCGGTGTTGAGATTGACCACACCGTTTAATTCCTTCTGATCCTCCACCGTGACGTGATCGGCAATCTCCTTGAACAACCGCTCGTCAATCACCTTGGGACCACCATTGCCATTGCCATTGCCACCGGGTCGATTGGGCCCTCCCCCGGGCGAGGGTGCCGTCACATCGAGCAAGTCCGTCAGATTGCGAAGTTGATTTTGCTGGCGGTAGGCGACAATGGCCCTGGCTATTTCTGACGTGATTCCGCGAATGCTGGTCAGGGTGGCCTCGTCCGCCGTTTGGACATTCACGCGGGCCAGTCCGCTGGAATCGGTGTTTTCCACCTGGGAATGGACGGTAAAAAAGGTCGACCAGCCACCTTCAAAAAACGGTTCGAATTTCGTCGCCGGTTCGACACTGGCCCCCCTGCCGCGCGCAGGCCCTGCGGTATCCTCGGGTGATTCAGGGGTGTCGGTCTCACCCAATAGCGTCTGAAGGGTGACTCCCCGGACCATCAACAATTCGCGAATCGTCGGGAAGGGGCCATTGCGGGGACGGTACGGGGGGTTCAGCGACGCATAGTAGTCGGCCTCGGCGCCGCCGGGAGTGACCGCGTTGTCTTCATCCCGCCAGTCAACGATGGCGGCTGCTATGTCCGGGGTCAGACCGACGACTTTGGTGAGTTCCGAGGTGTCGGCCACATTGACATCCAGGCGACTTTCTTCATCAGAAACGCCGTAAATGACCGTGCCCGCTTCGTCACTGGCCGGAGCACGAAACACGCTGTAGCGACCCCGGCCCAGTGAAACGTCACGAAACTGGGCCGAGGCATCGAATAATTCCGTGCTGAACGCCGCTCCCGACCTTCTGCGTCCCAATACACTTTGATGCAGCAACGCCTTGGCCTTTTCGATTCCCGCCAGCGCCAGGTAACGGGCCTGGATTTGATCGGTCTGGGAGTGCCCCGCCAGGAGGTCCATTCGCGACGTATGAAGCATTCCGATGACCACCACAGCCAGCAACACCACGCACCAGAGAACGGCAACGAGCACCGAGGCCTGTCCGCGGCCCGGGGAAGGGGCTTCGAATGCAGCGGACGGTGAAATCCCGGCTCGGCTTCGGAACCCGGGTGGACGCTCGGGAAGAGTCATGGGATCCCCTGGGGTTGTCCGCCCGTCGTGGCGGGGTTCGAGGAGGGGGCTGCGTCGGCACCCGTGGGGAGGTTTAACCGGGCCACCGTCTGGAACATCAGCGGAGGGTCGGATTCCGGAGCGGCCTTGCTTGAAACCAATCCGGAACGGGCGGGTGAAGGGTCCAGCCACAGGGTGATCCGAACCGCTTCCGGCAACCCGGAGCTGTTGGGCTTTTCGCGAGTCATCTGGGATTTGCTCGAGCCCGCGTGTGGATCTCCCCAGGAGTCGTACCAATCCTCACCATCAAAATATTCAAGACGGAATCCGACGACTCCATCGGCCAGTTCCTCCCGAGAGCCGCCGGAGAGTGGGTCAAAGGCCAGCGTCGGATTACGGCGGCACCAGAGAGAGTAATGGGTACCCTCGGGGTTGCGTTCAACAAACAGGCTTTCTTCGCAAAAATCCCCCTCACCCGGGTTGCGCGGGGAATGGTGATGGGTGGCAAAATCAAGGTTGTCGGCGTCCACAGTTCCCAGCGTCCTGCGCACCCCCAGGAAGGCGGCTCCACGCAGGAGAGGACAGGCGGACCGCAGGTCG
>CAIPFS010000725.1 GCA_903864375.1 uncultured Verrucomicrobiota bacterium | reverse complement strand
GAAAATGCAGGTTCGTGGATGGTGTGATTCTCAATGTCTTGAAGGGTGCGGAACCGCAGAAAAAATGACATCCATTCAACAGCGGCAAGGGAACCAAACCTTGGGTTTTAACACCACGGATTGAATTAAACTACCGACCTCTCTGCCATCCACCGATCGACGGAACGCCGAAGGTCCATAAAGTTCACTTCGTTTTGTTTGATCCGAAGTGTGTCGAGCATATCGGGGAGGTCACTCTGAAAACTCTTGTAATCTGTCTTGATGGCCTTTGGGCCGGCAAGCGAGTGCTTGGAGTGGCCACTCAGCCAGGTTCGAACGTGCTGTATCGCACGATCGGTATTGTTTCCGTGGGCTTCAGGATCCACCCCACTGAGATCAGAGCAACTGATGGCGCAGTCACCTCTTGAGCGTTCGAGGATCAGGAAGTCTTTTCTCTTCTGACTACGACCACCGAACTGCCGCGCTCCCATACAAACACCAAGTTCCCACGGCATGTTGAAGCGCGGGAACCGGGTCCGCGTGTCCAACTCCACACGGGAGAGGTCATGGATCGAAAGTCTGCATCCGGCAATCATCTGGAAAAGGCGGTCGAGCCGGGCGGTCCCGGAGCCGGCGGCTTCCAAGGCGCTACAGGGCTCAAATCCGCAATGAGCTACCGCGAAGACGATGGCTTCAAACAGTGGGCGGTATTTTGGGTCAAACGGGCAATTGATAAAGACCCGATCGCGTTTGGGGACACCCCGCATTCTATTACCCCTTCCAACTCTGTATTATAGAGCGGCAGCACGAACGTGGCCTGGACGGTTACGGACCGCTTGGAACTGCGAAGTGATTTTCTTGAGTCCGAATTCGGTGACGGGCCGGGGAAATTCTCGTGGGGAAATCACCCTAGCAATTTGACCACCCTTTTCATGAATCACCACGTTCAACTTGTCTGGAGTAGCCAGTTCTATGGCCTTGGCTAGAGCGCGGTCGGGATTTTGAAAAGACCACGTCTTGGGTGCTGCAATTCTCTTCACAGACCAACGGTCACCCTGATTTTTTACCCGTACCGTTCGTACAGCACGGTCGATTTCCTCGACTGAAAGCGCTGCTCTTGGGCGGACCTCCCTCCCCTTCATGTCAGATTTAGCAAGCACTTTTGACATGAATCCACTATCCAAATGTTCGCACCGGTGTCAAATCCGAACCTTTTATCTCAGAACAGAGGAATCATGGCTTCGCTTGCCGATTCAAGGTTCCGTGACGAAGTTGTCGGGAAAGAATGCAGCCATCCCCGTTTCAGTTGGTGTTGCGGGTCAATCTTCGGTCCATGGGACGCCGGTTTGTCTCGTTGTGGCGACATTCGTGGCTGATGGTGGGGTTGGTCACGGTGTTCCTCACTGGATATGTGGTCCTGGCCTTCGGTCTGTTCTTTCAAGGCCTGCGGTTCCTGTCCCGCTTTCCCGGGTTGGGAGGCGCCCTGGTCGAGCGGCTTATTTTCCTCCTGTTTGCCTTCCTGTTCGGGTTGCTGCTGATCTCCAACCTGGTGATCAGTTACAGCAACCTGTTCCGGAATCGGGAGACGGCGTTCCTATTGACGCTTCCCGTTTCCAGCCGCGCCATATTCCAGTGGAAGCTGATTGAGTCCACCCTTCTGGCATCGTGGGCCTTTCTTTTTCTCATTGCCCCGCTTCTGGCGGCCTACGGCCTGGTGAATGCGGTGGCCTGGCACTTTTACCCGGCGGTTGTTTTGTTGATCGGCCTGTTCATTGTCCTGCCGGGTTCCGCCGGGGCCTGGCTGGCAGTCCACCTCGCCGGCAATCTCGATCGCAAGGCGTTCCAAATCATCACTGCCGTGACATTGCTCGCAGTGGGAACGCTGATTCTGTTCCGGTTTCGTCCCGAACCAATCCCGGAGGCGGAACTCGAGACCCGGGTGCTGACCGTGATCGACCGACTCCTCGACAAGACCCGATTTGCCCAGTTCCCGATGCTCCCAAGCTACTGGCTCAGTTCCAGCGTGCAGAATTGGGCGGATGGGGCGGTTCGTTCCGCCGTCTTCTTTGCCCTGGTGCTCCTCAGTCACGCTCTTTTCTTCGGAACATGGATCGCAACCTGTATGGGGGGTGCCTTTTACGAGGCATCGAGCGTCGTCCAGAGCCGCGGCAGTGTTTTTGCGCGATGGAAATGGTTTCAGGACTGGCAGGAGCGGGGACGAAAGAAGAAGGATCAGGTCTCGAGCCGGCTGGGACGCGGGGGGCTTGAGATCCTATTGGGAGTGGGAAATTTCCTGCCGACGGATGTTCGGGCTCTGCTTGCCAAGGATTTGAGGGTGTTCTGGCGCGACACCACGCAGTGGGGGCAGACGGCGATGTTGTTCGGATTATTGAGTATTTATACGGTGAACCTGCGGCACTTCAGCCGGCAATTGGACTCACCCTACTGGATTTCAATGGTCAGTTATCTCAATCTGGGGGCCTGCGCCCTGAATCTGGCCACCATCACCACACGATTCATCTTTCCCCAGTTTTCATTGGAGGGGAAACGGGTCTGGGTGGTGGGGCTGGCACCGCTCGGATTGGTCCGGGTGGTCCTGCTGAAGTTCTGGCTGGGCAGCGCCTCCACCCTCGTCCTGACCCTGTCGTTGATTTTGCTGTCCTGTTCCATGCTCCGGCTGGACGTCGGGCGCACGGCTTTCTTTGCGGGCGCGATCACACTGATGTCGCTGACGTTGAATGCGGTGGCGGTGGGAATGGGAGCGCTCTTTCCCAATTTTCGCGAGCAAAACCCCAATAAGATCGTCAATGGATTTGGCGGAACGTTCTGTCTGGTCGTCAGCTTTGTCTACATCGTGGGATCGGTGGCCCTGCTGGCGGTGGGGAGTCCCTGGGGCTGGCAATTGACCACCATTGGCGATGATGCCGCAGAAGGAGGATTCAACGCGGCCAAGGCGGCATTTTTCTGGACCATTTTCGCGCTGGTCAGCGCTCTGGTGGGGTGGCTGCCGCTTCGCCTCGGACTGCGCCGGGTGGCGCGCACCGAGTTGTAGAGGCGAAAAGCAACGGAATTTCGGATTTTACGTGGCTCGCCGCTTGACGCAAAGAGGATGAATGGCGGAAATTCTTTGCCGTCCTACCCAGCGTATGCCTGAAACCTCCTCCTCTCCAAATCGGCGTCAATTCCTCAGCACCACAGCCAAGGTTGGCGCAATGGCCGTTGCCATGCCCGGCATCATCATCCGACAGTCGGCGTTCGCCGCCAATTCGGACACCCTCAAAGTGGGTCTGGTCGGTTGCGGGGGACGGGGAACGGGCGCGGCCGGCAATGCTCTCACCGCAGATTCCAACTGCGTCCTCACCGCCATGGGCGACGTATTTCCTGACCAGTTGGAAAACAGTTACAAAGGCCTCAAGGAGCAGTTCGACAAGCGCATTGCGGTGACTCCGGATACCAAGTTCACCGGTCTGGATGCCTTCAAGAAGGTCATCGACTCGGACATCGACGTCGTCCTGCTGGCCACACCCCCTGGATTCCGCCCGACGCACCTCCGGTACGCGGTGGAAAAGGGCCGTCAAATCTTCTGTGAAAAGCCACTCGCCACCGACGCCTCAGGCATCCGCCATGCGCTGGAGTCCGTGCGCATGGCCAAGGCCAAGAACCTGAATCTGGTGGCCGGCTTCTGCTGGCGCAGCGATCTTCCCCGCCGGGCTCTCTATCAGCAGATCCATGCCGGTGCCATCGGCGATATCCGGTCGGTTTACGGAACCTACCTGACCGGCCCCGTCAAGCCGATGCAGGCTCCCTCCGCCCGCAAGGATGGCGTGACCGACCTCGAGTGGCAGCTCCGAAACTGGATGAATTTTTCGTGGCTGGCGGGTGACGGCATCGTCGAGCAATGCATTCATACCGTCGACAAGCTGGCCTGGTGCATGAAGGACGTGCCTCCGATCAAGTGCACCGCAACCGGCGGACGGATGGTGGGCAATTTCCAGGGTAACATCTTCGACCACATGACGGTGGTCTATGAGTATGCCAACGGCGTTCGGGCAACGATTGCCCAGCGACAGATTGCCGGCTGCTACAATGACAACAGCGATTACATCATGGGGACGACCGGCCATGCCCTCAGCGGATGGAACACCCCGGTGATTCGCGGTGAAAAGCCCTGGAAATATCAGGGCAAAGCCCCGGACATGTACGTGGTCGAGCACGAGGAATTATTCGCGGGCATCCGCGGCAATGGTCCGATCCGAAACGACGGTGAATGGCTGGCATCGAGCACCCTGCAGGGATTGATGGCCAGAACGGCGGCGTACACCGGACTCGAAGTCACTTGGGAGAACATGCTGAACTCCAAGGAAAAGCTCGGTCCGACGGATGTCACCTGGGACATGTCGCTTCCCATCATGGGGATTCCGATTCCCGGACAATATCGCCTCAGCTAATCCGGTCATTCCGCTTCAGTCCCGATCTTCCAAAAACATCCGCCGTGAATCGCCGTCATTTCCTCCAGGTGGCCTCAGCGGCCGGAATTCTGCCTCTGCTCACCGGGCGTGCCGAAAACACCGCCCCAACCCGCACTCCTTTGAAGAAGGGGATCATGCTGGCCACGGTGGGCGGGGACGAGCTCAACAAGCTCTCGCTCTCGGACCGCTTTCAGGCGATCCGGGATTCCGGCTTCGACGGAGTGGAGGCGATGAGCCACTACGACCGTGACGAGGTCCGCAAGGCGTATGAAAAGTCGGGACTGAAATGCGCCAGTGTGTGCGGCCAGCACCACTGGGCCAAACCGCTCAGCCATCCCAGTGCCGATGTCCGTGCGGAGGGATTGGCAGCGCTGAACCACACGCTCGAAGATGCCGCTGCCTGGGGCGGGGAATCGATCCTGCTCGTTCCCGGGGTTTGCGATCAATCGATCCCGTACGATGTCGCGATTGAGCGCTCCTTTGCGGAAATCAGCAAGGCGGTTCCCCTGGCCGAAAAGCTCAAGGTCCGGATTTCCATTGAGAACGTCTGGAACAATTACTTCTTGAGCCCCGTCGAAGCGGCGGCGTTTGTGGACCGTTTCAAGTCCCCGTGGGTCGGCTGGCATTTTGATGTCGGCAACATCATTCACTACGGCTGGCCGGAACAATGGGTTCATGTGCTGGGACCGCGCATCAACCGACTGCACATCAAGGAATACAGCCGCGCGCGCGCCGACAAGGAAGGCAAGTGGGCTGGCTTCGGCGTGGATTTCCTCAAGGGCGACAATCGCTGGCCCGCCGTGATGAAGGCCCTGGACGATATCGGCTACCATGGCTGGGGCATTGCCGAACAAGGTGG
>CAIPFS010000724.1 GCA_903864375.1 uncultured Verrucomicrobiota bacterium | reverse complement strand
TGTCCACCGCATAGACCGTGTGGGTTTCAGCTAACGCAGCAGCCACGTCCCGCCAATCCTCCTTGTGTCCTCCCACACCGTGGATGATGACCAGCGCCGGGCCGGAACCCGTTTTAAAATAGGCCTGCGTACCGATGCCAGCCTGGTGCGTGTTTTCGACCATTGCGGTTTCAGGGATGCTCATATTGAAAGTGTGTCTGATTTATTCCTGAAAAAGGGGTTGCTCAGCTTCAAACCACAAAACACCTGTGAACTTCAGCGGTTGTTTGTCGCGGGACATTAGGCTGTGGTATTTTTCTGTCCAGTAGGCACCTTTGGGATACCGTCGGGTGGGATGAGAAAGCCGGTTCCCTATACTTCCAAGACCTGTCCCATCACCTTCACCATTCGTGCCATGGGCCGCCGATGGAAGCCGTTGGCGCTCTACTTTCTCAGTCACGGCGAATTGCGCTTCAATGAGTTGCGACGTCAGATTCCCGAGGCCACGCAAAAGATGCTGACTCAGACCCTCCGCGAATTGGAGGAAGACGGGATTGTTCTTCGCACGGTGCACGCGCAGGTCCCGCCCAAGGTGAGCTACTCGCTGACCCCCTACGGGCGCACGCTGCTGCCAATTTTAGACGCCATGTGCCAATGGGGAGGAAAGCATGAGAAGCAGATGGCCAAACGGCGCGCGGAATAAACCCTCCGGTTTCCGTTTTCAGATTCGTGTGCGTCTCGCCGCGCACTCACGGAATCCGATCTGAAAGATTTTTCGGCAAATGTACCGTAAATCCGGAGATGTACTGGGAAATCGGGAATGGACTCTCCAGGTGACGATCAACATCGACGGTTCTTGCGACTCTTCACCGAGCATGAACCGGCATTGCGCACCTTCGTCCGCTCGCTGGTGCCGACCCGTGGCGACGCCTCGGAAGTCATGCAGGAGGTGGCGGTGGTTCTTTGGGAAAAGATTGGGGAATTTGATGAATCGCGGGATTTCAGGAAGTGGGCTTTTGGAGTGGCCCGTTACCAGGCGCTCGCGTTCCTCCGGGACCGGGCGAGGGACCGGCATGTCTTTGATGAACAACTCCTTGGCCGTCTTGCCGAGGAAGCGGTGATGGCGGAACCCCGTCACAACGCCCAGCGCGAAACCCTCGATACCTGCCTGAAACGGCTACCGGACCGTCAAAGGGAGCTGGTCCTGTCCGCCTACGCCCCCGGTACCCGGATGGATGAACTGGCGGAAAGGCGCGGTCAGACGCCGATGTCCCTTTACAAGGTCCTCCATCGAATCCGGCAGACCCTGTTGGAGTGCGTGCGGCGCGAAATAACAAGGCAGGAATCGACATGAAACTCAGCTGGCAGGATTCCATTCAACGCTATGCAGACGGACGAGCCAGTCCGGAGGAAGTGGCCGCCCTGCAAAACGCGATGCGGGACGACTCGGAATTGCGGGCCCAGTTTCTCGACTATGTGAATCTCGACGAGTCATTGGCAGCGGCTGCGGCGGGTCGGGAGGAACTTTCTCCCGTGGAAATCGATTTCCGTCCCCGGGAGGCGCGTTCCTCCATCTGGCCTGTCCGTTGGTTTTGGCGGCCCGCACTGGCAACCGCGTTCGCTCTTCTAATGGTAGCCCTCGGGATATGGACCGGGCACGTTGAATCCTCCTGGGGGACCGTGGTCAAGATGGAGTCGGGTATCATCATTGTTCGCGATGGCAAGAACCGGGCGGCCCGGGTGGGCGAACGACTGCGGCCGGACGAATGGATCGAGGTCTCCAGGGATTCCTCCGCGGAAGTGACAGTCGATGGATTGGGCCGGGTTCTTCTCGGGCCCGAGGCCCGCCTGGGGCATGGACGTCAAGTCCGCCAGCTCGAATTGAGCAGCGGATTTATTGAAGTCACCGCCCAGAAGCAGCGGCCCGGTCGCCCCTGGCTGATTCGGACCGAGGAAGCCGAAGCGGCTGTGGTGGGGACCAAGTTCAGTCTGGCCACCGCCCGTGGCCGAACCGCGATGCGGGTGGAGGAAGGGCTGGTCCATCTGACCGCCCTTGAAAGCGGTCGGTCGGAAGATGTCGCCGGCGGCAACCGTGCGTATGTCGACGACGATGCCAAACCGGAAGTGGCCCGAACGCGGCAGGGCAGCGTGTTGCTTCTCACCTCTCGAATTCCAGCCGAGGCCAAGTGGGACCGGTTTAATCAACTGATTGGGGACAAATTGGTGGGGAGCCGTCTATGGCAGTTGGGATTTCGGGTTGAAACACGACATTTTGATGAGGTTCAAGCCGGGGACCTCGTCGGTCGGGCGCTGGTGATTGTATCCCTCTTCGAATATGGAATGGGTGAGCCCGCACTGGAACGTATCGGACTGGCCCGTGCTTCGGTTCCTGTGCTCTGTCTCGAACCTGCGGCCTATCCGGTGTTGAAAATGACCGGGCCCGGACAAGGCATCGATCACGGTTTCAAAGGCGGTCCTTCTCCTGTCGAAATCCTTTTGCCGGATAACCCCCTGGCAGGTGGTTTGCGAGGGGTATCGGATCGTTTGTTTCAGGAAATCACCAGTTGGGGAAGCCCCGGTCCGGGAGCCCTGGTGATTGCGCGCCTGCCGGCCCGCTCCGACCAAGCCGTTCTTTTTGCCTATGATACCGGACGGGCCTTGGTCACTGCCTCTGGAACGCCACCGGAATTGGCTCCAGCAAGACGCGTTGGTCTCTTCCTCGATCCTTTTGCCGTGACTGAGGACGAAAAGGAGGTTTGGCAACTCTTCGAGGCCTCGGTCGATTGGAGCGTCAGCACGGAGGGAATCCGATGAACATTCGCCGGTGGAATTCCGGTTCCTTGAGTCGGGCGTTCGCGGTCGCCTTTGCTGCAACAGGGACGCCTTCATTTATCTTCGCCGCCGGCAACGGCAGCGTGGAGCAACAGATCGGGGTCGCCGAGGCCTCAGACGAAGGTCAGCTTGCCATCAAAAAGTTTGAGGTTGCGCCCGGATTATCCGTCCACCTTTTCGCAGCCGAGCCCTTTCTGGCCAATCCCGTCTCGTTTACCACGGACGGACAGGGTCGGTGGTACGTTGCTGAGACGTTCCGCGTCTACACCGGCGTGCCGGATGCCTCCGAGCACCTGGATTGGGTTGAAGAGGATCTCGCTTGTCGCACGGTTGACGACCGGCTTGCCCTGCTTCATCGCAAATACGGGGACCATTTCCCGGAACTCACCACCTTCTCCGAGCGGATTGTCCGGATCGAGGACAAGGATGGCGACGGTGTGGCGGACCATTCCACGGTGTATGCCGATGGTTTCAATTCGCCACTCGACGGCATTGGTGCCGGTGTTTTGGCCCGAGGCACCAATGTCTGGTTTGCGAACATCCCGAATCTGTGGTTGTTGCAGGACACCAATCACATGGGGGTGGCCAGCAACCGCAGGTCTTTGCAATACGGTTACGGAGTGCGCGTCGCCTACATGGGTCACGACCTGCATGGTCTGCGGATGGGACCGGATGGACGCCTCTATTTCAGTATTGGTGACCGTGGGTTGAGTGTGAAGACAGACCATGGGGTGGTCAGCAATCCGGATTCCGGTGCGGTACTTCGCTGCAATCCCGACGGCTCGAACCTCGAAATTTTCGCCACTGGACTGCGCAATCCGCAGGAGCTTGCTTTTGACGACCACGGCAATCTCTTCACCGTCGACAATAACTCAGACGCCGGCGACCAGGCGCGCTGCGTGTATCTGGTCGAAGGTGGCGACAGCGGCTGGCGGGTGGGATTCCAGTTCATCACGACGCCCGTTCAACGGGGCCCCTGGATGGCGGAAAAAATCTGGCAGCTCCGCAATGATGAGCAACCGGCGTACAGCCTGCCCCCGCTCGCGCACATCGCTTCCGGACCCTCCGGGCTAACGTTTAGTTCCGGCATTGGACTGCCGGATCGTTATCGAAATCACTTTTTCCTATGCGATTTTCACGGCACCGCTAATGGCAGCGGCGTCCTGTCGTTTGCCCTGCGTCCCAAAGGAGCTGCCTTCGAATTGTTTGATCAGCAGCGGTTCCTTTGGAACATCCTCGCGACGGATGTGGAACTGGGAACGGACGGCAGCGTCTATGTGCTGGATTGGGTGACTGGCTGGGGAAAGACCGGCAAGGGGCGGATCTATCACGTCAGCGATCCGGAACGAAAGGCAGACCCGCTTGCCGTTGAAACAAAGCGGCTGCTCGCTGAAGGAATGGCACCGCGAGATACGGCTGAACTCGTGAAATGGCTGGCATTTCCTGATCAGCGTGTCCGCCAGGAAGCGCAGTTCGCTCTGGCGGAACGGAGCGAGGTGGGAGTCTTCGCCGACGTGGCTATTCGGGGAACGAATGACGTCGCCCGGCTTCACGCCATCTGGGGGCTCGACCAGATCGCCCGGGCGGAAGCCTCGTCGGACGCTGTCACAGCCTTGCTGCCACTGTTGAGCGATTCGGATCCCGAGGTTCGCGCACAAACAGCCAAGGTGCTCGGCGAACAACGGGTCACTGGGGCGTATGACGGTCTTGTGCGGCTCGTGGTCGAAGCAAACCCGCGAGTACAATCGTTCGCCGCGCTGGCGCTTGGAAAGCTGGGGCGTCCCGATGCCGTTCCACTCTTGCTGGCCTTATTAAAAGAAAATGCCGACCGCGAACCGTACTTACGCCATGCGGCTGTGATGGGGCTGACCCGGTTGGGCGATACGACCGCCCTGACCGTCGCGCTGAAGGATGCGTCCCCGTCCGTTCGCCTGGGGGCGCTGCTTGCCCTGCGACGACTCGGTCGGACCGAAGTGGCCAATGCCCTCGAAGACAATGAACCGCAGATTGTTCTCGAAGCGGCCCGCGCCATTCATGACCAACCCATAACCGGTGCCCTGCCGCAGTTGGCCGCACGCATTGCCCGGCCCTCCACCTCCTCACCGCTTTTGCGCCGGGTCATCAACGCCAATTTTCAACTCGGAACGCCCCAGGCCGCAGCGGATTTAGTTCGCTTCGCCGCCCGCGCCGACGCTCCGGAAAACCTGCGAGTCGAAGCGTTGGAGGCGGTCGCCCTTTGGTCAAAGCCGCCCCAACTGGACCGCGTGTTGAACATCTACCACCCGCCCACACCCCATGACCTCGCGCTGGCCCGGGAATCCGTGGAGCCGCTGTTGGTGCCGTTGCTGGAAACAGCCTCCGATCCGATTCGCGCTGCGGCCATATTGGTGATCGACCGATTCGGGCTGACCCACTTCAGCGAGACCTTGATGCCGATTGCCATTAACAAACAGGCAACCCCCGAACTTCGATTGGCCGCCTTGAAGGTTTTGGGAGCAAGCGCGAAACCGGACTTCCTTCCTGCGGTTCGTGCGGCGGCGGCCAGCACGAACGCGGATTTAAGGGCCGAAGGTCTAAAGCTATTGACGCGTCTGGCACCCGAGGAGGCCGTTAATGCCATTCGTGCTTCAGCGAACAGTGGCATCCTTCGTGAACAGCAGACCGCGCTAAACGCCCTGGCCAGCCTCACCAACCAGGCCGCAGACCTCCTCGTTGCCGAATGGGCGGACAAACTCGCAGCCGGCAAAGTTTCAAAGGAACTGCAACTGGACGTCATTGAGGTGGCCTCGAGAAGCGGTTCAGCTGACGTGCGTGCGGTACTAAAATCTTTCGATGCCGCCCGCGGTACAAATTCCATCGAGCCCTACTCGGAGGCATTATTCGGCGGCGAGGCAGCGGCGGGACGGAAAATTTTCTTCGAACGGGCGGACGCCTCGTGTTTGCGCTGTCACAAGATTGGCTGGGAGGGAGGCGACGTGGGACCCAATCTGACGGGGATCGGTCAGCGTCAGCCCCGCGAATATCTGCTGGAATCAATTATCGCTCCCAATGCCCAAATCGCCACCGGATTCGAAAGTGTCGCGTTAACCCTGAAGAACGGTTCCGTCCTCGCCGGAACGGTAAAACAGGAGACCGCCGACTGGCTCGAACTCAACTCTCCCGAGGAAGGCTTCCTCAACCTCCGCAAGGCCGAGATTGTCGAACGTCAACGCGGCCCTTCTGGAATGCCGGAAGGCTTCGGGCAATCCTTGAGCAAACGTGATCTGCGCGACCTCGTCGAATATCTAGCCTCCCTGAAGTGACCCCATTTACTGGATATGTGTTTTCCCATTCCATTGAATCGAAGCTGGATTGTTTCGATCCTGATCGTGGGACTCATCTTGTCGACGAATGCCGAGCCGACAACGGCCAGGAGGCTGCCGTCGCTCGACCTATCCTGGTTTACCCGCGCAGATTTTGAAAAGGCCATTGCCACGGTCGGCACCAACAAATTAAGGCCGTCTGCAGGACAGGTCATCGGCAGTCTGCCACCTCATGACCCCGTTCGGGCGGGAGGACTGACGGAAGAAGAACTTTCAGGATACATGCGGAAGGCCAGCCAGCTGTTTGAGGCAGGAGAGGCGGTGCCCGTCGCCGACGTTTCGCTCGACAGCACCCTCGATGCCCACGTCCGGGAACCGATGCTGAACTACGTATCCCTCTTCACCAACAATGCCGTCGATGTCTACCTGCTGGTTCAAAAGCCGTTGAAGCAGGCAAAATGGAATCACTATTCCATTGTTCGCGATAAAACCATCACCCCTCCCATCGCCTATTACGCCGACGTTCTGGCTGACAAAATCCAATTCAAAGGTGCCGAGTGCTTTGCATGCCACGCTTCGGGTCCCCGCATTATCCGCCCGTTCCGTCCCGACCTGTTGAGCGATGCGGACCAGGCCCGTCGAATCAACGACTACATTGCGGATCGGGAGGTTCCTGCCTTGCACTTTCCAAAAGACGAACCGCGGGTCGAGTACGGTGAAGCGTTAACCATGAAACGGTGCACCAAGTGCCATTCCACGTCCGGAGACCGTGAGCCGCTGTACCGGGTGCATGGCCCGAGCATTCGAGCCTTGGTGGAGTACGGCCATATGCCGCCCAAGGGGTCGCTGGCCCCGGAGGAAATCACCCAACTGGAAGCGTGGCTCGCCTCGAAATGAACTTCAGCCCGAACCTCTACGAATTTAATCGCCGATGAAAAACCATAGCACTGGTCAACGTCTCTCCTTCGTCCGCTGCGTCGCGCAAGGCCTGCTCGTCGTGTTCATCTCCGTTGAGCTCATGGCGGAGATACCCCGGCCGGGCGACGCGCCAACCGCGCATACTCCCGAGCAAAGTGCGGCCGCCTTCCGACTACCGGACGGATTTCGAATGGAGGTGGTCGCGAGCGAACCTCTCATCGCCTCGCCCTCGGGCATCTGCTGGGATGCACAGGGGCGTCTCTTCGTCAGTGAGCTTCACGGGTACAATCTTGAGGGACAGCTGGATATCGACGAACTCAACAAAACCGGAAGACTCGACAGCGAGGTGCGTCGCGTGCAGGCCGGCGAAAAGTTCAAGGAGGCGGCCATGAAGGGCACCTATGGAGTTGTGAAGTTGCTGAGTGACACCAACGGCGACGGGCGCATGGACAAGGCGGTGGTTTGGGCCACGGATTTACCACCCGTTTATGGTCTGGTCCCTGCGCGGGGTGGAGTCATCGTCGCCTGCGCGCCCGATATCATTTTTCTGGCGGACCGCGATGGCGACGGCAAGGCCGAGGTGCGGGAAGTCCTCTATACCGGCTTTCCCGTCGGCATGCTCGAACGCGGCATCAATGCCCCCCAATGGGGAGCCGACGGTTGGATTTATTTTGGGCGCGGCCATGGCGGGGGAAAGATCACTGGGCCCCATTTGCCGGCACCGGTGGATCTGCCGGGAACGGATTTCCGCATACGCGCGGACGGCACAGCGATCGAGCCCGTGACGGGCGGCACCGGAACGTTTGGCTTTGCCATGACCAAGGCGGGCGACCGTTTTACCGTCACCACCACCGCGCCCGCCATCTTCATTGCCCCGCTCCCCTGGCGCTACCTGGTTCGCAATCCTGATTTTGCTGTATCGGATATTGAGGTGCGCACCGGCGACAGCCATGCGTATTCGCTTTCAAAACCGCATCCCTGGCGACAGAAGCGCGCCGAGGACCCGGAGTATTTTAAATATTATAACAGCCGCTATGGCGCTGCCGAAAGCGAGGCTGACGGCTGGTTCACCGCGGCCTGCGGATCGATGGTCTATCAGGACCATGCCCTGCCGGGTCTGCATGGCCAGCACTTTGCCTGCGAGCCGTCCGGTAATCTCATTCACCGCCAGATCATTGAGGCCGATGGTTCGGTCCTCAGGACTCACCGGGTCCCGGGAGAGGAAAAATCCGAGTTCGCTGCCAGCACCGATCCATGGAGTCATCCCATCCGCCTTCAACACGGTCCGGACGGTTGCATCTGGGTGGTCGATTATTACCGGGAAATCATCGAAGACTACTCGGCGATCCCACGCCACCTGCAACAGCAGTATGGCCTGTACAACGGCCATGATCGCGGTCGCATCTACCGTCTGACCCATCGGGACATGCCGACTTCCCTTCCGTCGGACATGAGCGGTCTGGACCCCAAAGCTCTGGCCCTCGAATGCGCCAGCCCGTATTTCTGGCGGCGTCAGACGGCGCAACGATTGCTGGAGGAAGTGAACGCGCAGGAGGCGCAATCCCCGCTGAGGAGCCTTCTCGCCAACAACAATGCCGACGCCTCCACCCTCATCACCGCACTCCGAACACTGGACGGTTGGGGAGTGTTGACGCCGGGAGACATCCAGCCTTTCCTGGATCATCCGGAACCCGCGGTGCGCATTCATGCGCTCCAACTGGCCGATCGGTGGTTCCCGAAGACCGAGGGGCATGCCCTTCTGGAAGCTGCGCTGGCGGCTGCCGATAAAGAGCAAAATCCGCGCGTTCAGATTCAGTTTGCGCTGAGTCTGGGTGAGAGCCGCGATCCCGGGGCATTTGATCTCCTGGCCCGGTACGCCCTGCTCCACCACACCGTCCGTTGGATGGATGCCGCCCTGCTGTCGTCCTTGCATGGGAGGGGCGTTGAGATGCTGGCGCGATTGATCCAGGAACCCGGAGAGACCACGTCGATTCTCAGGCGACTCGCGCAGTCCGTCGCTGCGCGACGCAACGACCCCGAACTGGCTCGTGCACTGTCACTGGCCGACGGAGCCAAACCAGGGTATCAGGCCGCGATCCTCGAAGGACTGGCCGAGGGCCGTAAGAACGCCCCCCGCAAACCACTTTCGGAGAAATCTGCGCGGACCGTCCTGGCCGCACTGGCAGCGAGCGATAACGTCGATGTCCGCAAAGCCTCACGTGCCCTGGAAGGAACCTTGGTTGCCGAGGTCACGGAAGAGGACGGGGCCCTTCCCGTCGGGTCATTGCCGCCGGTTGAGACGGTCAGCGACGACACCTTTCGCACGTATGTCGCCGCGCTGGCAAACCCGCGCAACCCGTCGCGAGGCCACGAGCTCTTTATTCAAGCCTGCTCCATCTGCCACCGGATTGGCAGCGAGGGCCATGAGGTGGGCCCTGATTTGCTGGGTCAGATCGGCATGGCCGAGGAAGGTCTGCTCAAGGACATCCTGCTGCCCAACGACCGAATCCGTCCCGGGTACGAAACGACCGTGGTGCAGACCGCCGATGGCCGTCTGATGACGGGGATTTTGAAGGACGACGGCGCGACCAGCCTGACTCTGGCCCTTCCCAACGGCATTGAGCAGGTGTTGTTGCGCAAGGACGTGGCCGGTGTCCGACGTCTGTCCACGTCGCTGATGCCCTCATTCGCCGGCGGTCTTGCCCCCGCCGATGTTGCTGACGTCCTGGCCTGGCTTCGGTCCGGCCTGAAGGGTCCCGGACCCGCCGCCAGGCGCTAAGGCCACCGGTGGATACCGGTCGGCCTCACGGTCGGCGCTTTTTTACCTGAGACTCAGGTCGCCGAACCAATGGGCGGCCGTTACTCCTCCATCGATGAGGAAGTCGCTGCCGGTGACAAATGCGCCGTCCGAGCCCATGAGGAATGCTCCGAGATTTCCAATTTCGTCCGGTGTTCCGGCGCGTCCGACTGCAGACGATTCCATCATCCGGCGGTAACCCGGACCCCGAGGCCCGTTCAATTCCTCCATTGCCAGTGGGGTGATGACGATACCTGGGCTGATGATGTTGAGCCGGGCACCGCGCTTTCCCCAACGAACAGCTTCTGCCATCACCCGCAAGGAGTTGGCGCGCTTTGAAATCTGGTAGGCATGGAGTGGGTCCTTCACCTGGTCCGGTTGAAGCATCGGCAGGGCCAGCAACTCGTCAGCCGCCGTGGTGGCAAGGAGTCTATTCTGTTCGGATGTGAGTGCTGACAGGCGATGCCCGGACATGGAACCGATCACGACACCGGCGCCGCCGCGGCCGATGATGTTGCCAAATTCCTCCAACACCGTCGCAGTCCCGTAAAGGTCCACTTTCAAGATGGATTCCGGGGAGGCCTGCGTCGGTGAAACTCCGGCCGCATGGATCACTCCGACCACGTCGCCGAGAGCTGTGGCAGTCCCGACGAGCGCGTGGACCGAACCACGTGAAGAAACATCCACAGTGGCAACGCTGACGTCGAATCCGGCGTTGCTGAGGGTTGTTGCGGCAGACCGGGCATTTTCCTCGCGCACGTCCGCCAGCAGGACGTGCTTTCCGGCAGAGACACGTCGTGCGATGGACTGGCCAATGGAGCCGGCTCCGATGACGACGATAATGGAGGTGGGCGAACCCATATCGACCAGTCTCGCAGGACAATTCCCGCCGGGCAATGGAGCGCTTTTCGAGTTGCGCGGCTGTAGACGCCCGACAGCAATTCCCCCATTCTCTGCCCGACATGCCCAATCGTTTGCGCCTTCTCACCGCAATGGTCGCGACCCTGACCTGGTTTTCCCCAGCCTTCGCGGAAATTCACCTGCCGCCGGGATTTGCTGTTGAAACCGTCGTCGGCCCCGATGCCGTGAGTGAACCGATGGACCTCACCTTTGCCCCCGACGGGGCCGCGTGGGTCACCGGGCGCGCGGGCGACCTGTGGCGCATCGATACCGTGGCACGGACCTCTCATCGGGTCGGTCGTGTGGAAACTGATGTCAGCGGCGACCGGGGACTGCACGGAGTGGCGTTACACCCCGATTTCCCTCGAACCCCGCAGGTGTTCCTCTCCTATCATTCCACCCAGCATGCCCCCTCCCAGTACCGGTCGCGCGTCGCGCGATTCACGGTCGCAGGTGAAGGAGCCTCGACAGCGCTGGAAGCTGGCAGCGAGACGACACTGATCGAATGGGTGGGTGACCCGGCCGGTCAGCATGTAGGCGGTGCCCTGCTGGCGCACCCCATGGAACGATTGCTTTATATCAGCGCGGGCGAGAACAATCAGAACGCCCGAATCAAGCAATACTGTGATGATCCGGAAAACAAGGCGCAATCGCTGCGTGATCTTCGCGGAAAGGTCCTGCGCATCGGGTTCGACGGTTCCATCCCCACCAACAATCCCTTTGCGAGCGTCCCCGATGCGCAAGCCGCCGTCTTTACCCGCGGTCATCGTCAGCCGTGGTCACTCGATTACGACGCACCGACCGGACTCATCCTTGAGGCGGAAAACGGCGGTGATCTGACCGACGATTATGATGAAGTGAACCGCATCACGGCCGGTGCGAACTTCGGATGGCCCAGGGTCTTCGGCGATGGCTGGTCCACCACGTCGCGCACCAACCGGATCGATGGTTTTCAGTCCCCCTGGTTCACCTACAAGCGGAACACCGGTGCCTCCTGCACGGGAGCGGTGATTTATCGGACACCTGCAGCGGGCAATGGCTTTCCCGCGAAATACAATGGAGCGTTTTTCTATGCCGACTTTGCGCGAAAGACGATTCGGAGCGCGCCGGTGGATGCCGTCACCGGCAAGCCGGGCGAGAGTGAACCGTTCCTGCAGGGAGGCACAGCTGGACCAGTGGCCCTTCGCCTGGGGCCAGACGGTGCCCTCTACTTTATCACACATGGCGGTGCAACGACGGCCTCGACCAACGACGCCATTGCCCGCATTGTCTGGAAGCCCTGAAAGGGCGAAATTGCAACCACCGCGGTCCTGCGGACGGCCCATCGGCTTCGCCTATGCGAAATCAGCGTGGTTCGGACCGCCAGCGGCTCGGCAGGAGCCTCGGTCCTGCGGACGGCCCGTCGGCTTCGCCTATGCGAAATCAGCGTGGTTCGGACCGCCAGCGGCTCGGCAGGAGCCTTCGCGCTAGAATATTGAGCATCTGTCGCTCAATAACTTAGCGATGATTCTTCCAGCTTGCAACGCTGGGTGACACCGGAATTGATACTAAGTGGTATCGGTTTACCGCTACTCAACCAGAATCCGGGCAGAGTGGAGTCAGTACTCTGCCACTGCT
>CAIPFS010000723.1 GCA_903864375.1 uncultured Verrucomicrobiota bacterium | reverse complement strand
GTGGCACCATATTCGCCGGGAATGGAGATCATAATTCGGTGCGATCAGCGGTTGAATAAAAAGGCAGGGCTGTTCAGAAGAGCCCAGGCGAGATCCTGGGCGCTTTCGAGTCGTTTCGCACCCTCTCCGAGCTTGATTCCGGTCGACTCCTTGTCCGTTGGAGGACGACTGAGGCAACTGAGATAAACCTCCTCGATCACTTTCCGATCATTGGGTTCCGTGGCGATGAGCCGGGCCAGATGATTATCGGAACTGGTCACACAGTCGCCAAGGGTTGGTCCGTTGATCAGGTTGAGCGCATGCGCCAGCGTCACGTTGCTGGACCGTTCGCATTCGCAGGCACTCTGACGCTTGGGCCGGCCAAAGAGCGTCAGGAATTCATTGCCTCCGACCATGCCATCCGGTGCCTCCACGGCCCGGAGCCCCACCGGCATGTCTTTGAATTGCGGCCGATGTCCGGTGGCAACCGCCACTGCATCGAGCATTTGCTCGGCACTCAACCTCCGGGGTAAGGCATGGGAGAAATTGATCAGATCATCGGAATTCCAGCGGTTGGGAACGATGCTGAGTTGATAGGTTCGCGACTGGCAGATAGCCCGCATCATCCGCTGCAGATCAAAGCCGTTTTTGACCAGTTCATCGGTGAGCGCCGACAGAAGCTCGGGATTGCTCGGAGGATTACCGGCCCGGATGTCATCCACCGGATCGATGATCCCGCGCCCGAAGAAATAACTCCAAAACCGGTTGGCAGTGGATCGGGCAAAATAGGGGTTGTCCTTGGAGGTCAACCACTCCGCCAGGGCGGCGCGTCGGTCCTCACCGGTTCCCACCTCACGGGCCTGGCCATAGGGAGGCCGTGCCGCCATGACCTTGTCATTCTTGGGGTGACGCATTTCACCCCCATCGTAGTTTTGGTAGACGACCGCCTCCGAGACCTGATCCTCGGCATAGGTTGCCCCGGAACGAATCAGATGGTCTCGTCCCAAGGTTCCCGGCTTGAAGGCCACCTGCGCAAAATAGGCCCCAAACTCATAGTATTGAGTCTGAGTCCATCGCTCAAATGGATGGTCATGGCACTTGTTGCAGTTGAAGCGGACACCCAGAAAGGTCTGGGAGACATCCTCCGTCATCTTACCCGGATCCCGTAGCGCCCGAAGGTAGTTGCCCGCCGGATTCTCGAAGGTGCTCCCCTTGGCCAGGAGCAGGTCGCGGACGAACTGATCGTAGGGTCGGTTATCGCCAAGTTGCTGGCGAATCCAGTTACGGAAAACAACCACACCCTTCCGTCCCAGATTCTCCGAGTTGCATTGCAAAAGGTCGGCAAACTTGTTGGCCCAGAAATCGGCATAAGCTGGCGAACCCATCAACCGCTCGATCAACCGGTCGCGCTTGACCCGGCTTTCATCCGATTCAGCCAGAAAGGCACGGACTTCTGCAGAGGTCGGCGGTTGACCGGTCAGGTCCAGTGAGACCCGTCGAATGAACTCGGCATCGGTGCATACGTCCGACGGATTGATCTTCATCCGCTGAAGCTTCGCGTTGATATGCCGGTCGATGAAATTGTACTCGGGCATTCCGGCGAACTCGAAACCGGTCCGATCCCCCATGATGGAAACCTCCCGCGATGCGTAGATGCCTTCGTACCGGACCAGAACCGCCATTTCGCCGCGCCTCATGGCGGTGACAATTCCGTTTCTGACCTGGGCAATTTCATCATTGTTGGAGGAAAGAATGGCTTCCCGGGTCACGTCCCGGGTGCTGCCATCCCGGTAACTGGCAATCACCAGCAACTGCTGCTGGCGACCGGGAAGATCGATTTCGACCTTGGCTGGCAGGATGGTGATGTTGGTGGCCCGTGCCGACATCTCCTCGGAAGTTGCCCCCTCAGCGATCCATTGGCGAAGGAGGACGTGATAGCGTGAACCCGGGCGAATGGCTTGCCGCCCCTCGTGGGGAACTTCCGCCGTGGCTTTCAGCAACATCAACGAGTCGTCGACATTGACCCGATTGAACCGTCGCCCGCTCAGATCATTCACCAGCGCCTGATAATCATACTCAGGATCGTAACCCCGGAGGGACAGCTTGAACCCGTTCTTCCCCTTGGCCGAACCGTGACAGGTGCCCTGGTTGCAGCCAACCCGCCCCAGAAGCGGCTCGATGTCTCGAACAAAACCCACCGGCGGGAGTGTTCCGCCCACCGCCTGTACCTGAAGTGTGGCGGTTTGGCCCGCCGCAGTGACGGTAACCACGGTTTCTGATGCTTTCGCGGCACTCCAATAGCCGTCGGCGTCAACGGAAAGCACCCCCGGATCCGATTTGAATTGAGCTTCGCCGGTCAAATCGATCACTCCGCCATCGGCCCTTTGCCCCAAAACCAACACCTTTCGGGCATCCCGGGCATCGTCCAGTCGGAGTTGGGAGGGCTCCAGAATCAGTCCCTTGATTTCCGGCAACGCCGGCTTGGGGGGCAACGCCGTGTCCGCGACCCGGTCTGCGGCGGCAGGAACACCACCAACCACCATCCACGCGAGGGCGACGGCAATCGAAAAAGACCTGATGCGCATGCTTTTCTGGAGATTGAAGGTAAAGATTTACCCCGCCCGACTCCCCGGAAACAAGCGGTATTCACTTCCGCACTGTTTTTTGAACAGACCCTTCGATTTTCCATGGCCTTTGATCGTCTGAACCTCCCGGAAATTTCGGACGCTCCAGCCCGCGGACCCGGGAACGGCAACCCTCGAAAAGTTTTTGGCGTTTTCTGCTCCCGGAGAATCGGGTCACATCCAGTGTCATTCCACGTGGTCATCCAGTTGACACTTCGCCGGCACAACGTAAGGTCTCGGTCGAAGCAGACTGTTTCTGTCCGCTTCCAACAAATCATGCAAATCACCCGCGCCAGCGAATACGCAGTTCTGGGCCTCTTAGCCCTGGCTCGACGCCGTCCAGGTGAGGTGGTCATGCTGGAGGTGATTTCCCGGGAGGAAGCCATTCCCGTCAGCTTTCTGGGTAAGATTTTCCAGGGCCTGGTCAAAGCGGGCCTCGTCCGCTCCGCCCGCGGAAGCGGCGGTGGATTCTGCCTGACCCGACCGGCAGCGGAGGTGACTGTGCTTCAGGTCATCGAGGGCCTCGAAGGTCCCATTGCCCTCCAGCGATGCCTCGAATCGGAGCCGGAATGCGAACACATCGGGGGATGTGCCCTGTGTGGGCTCCTGGCAGAAGCTCAGGATCGGGTTCGTGAGGTCTTTTCCAAGACAACCTTGGCGCAACTCGCTGGACGCCACCTCGCTCCCGGCTTGTTCCGAAGCAACCCGATTGCCACGCCTACCGGAGGATTTGTTCAACCTTCAGGTGACCCGTTGGCCTCCGAACCCCGTTCCGCGCCCTCCGTCGATTCCCCCGTCAACTCCCGCACCGAACTGACGGCTTGCAGTCGAGGGACAGGCGAGAGCGTGAACCTGACCTTGGCCCCCCTTCCAAAACCCTTTCTTCCCGTTTCATCCACTTAAATCCGTCCTGAATTATGAGCGATACTTACACTCTTTATAACCCCACT
>CAIPFS010000722.1 GCA_903864375.1 uncultured Verrucomicrobiota bacterium | reverse complement strand
GGTCCACCGCCAAGCACGACGAGATCGTACCGATCGCGCGGTGGCGGATTCACCCAGTCCCGTGGACAGACCTCGTCCAGGAGCGCCCGGTTGGGGACGTCATCGGGAGCGAGAGGGAGGGACATGGTCGCGGCAATCTACCGACCGATGTGCGCGACGGAACCAGCGGAAAGGGATGGGTCTCTTTCGGGAATAAAAGAAATCGACGGCACGCTCCAGAATCACCCGAGACCCGCCCGCGGCGCAAGTCTTGCTGACTGCGCGATTTTCGCCCCCGCATGGAAAGGAGTTCAGCGCCAGTGACCGGAAACCCGATACCATCCGTGGGGCCCGTGGACCCAATAGGTTTCAACCCAGATGGCGCCGTGATGCGGGGGAGCGACCCATCGACCGGAAATCCAGACCCAGGACGTCCCGGTCCAATTCCATTCGCCCCGACACCAGTAATATTCCGGACCGGGTGCGGCGACGATCGTCTCAGTGGGCGGTGTCGGGGGCGCCTGTTGAACCACCGCATCGCTCCCGCTCATCATCATCAGGTGAACAACGGCGTCGGAAACACCGGCGTTCTTCAAATCGATGATCGTGTTGGCATCCAGAAAGTAAACTCCATGGGTCCTCGTGATTTGCGCCAGAATCACGTCTTCGCTGACACCCGATCGGGTCATGGATTTGATATCCGACAGGCTGGGGGGCGGAGGCTGGGGGGGAGAGGACTGGGCGGGAGGTGGCGGAATGTAAGCGGGAGCCGGTGGTGGCGGAATGTAGATCGGTGCGGGCTGATAATAGGAGCGACGGCGGGCATCTTCATCCATCCCATGACCGATCAAGCTCCCGGTCAGCAGGCCGGCTGCCCCGCCGATCAAGGCACCAGCTCCCGGGTTGTGATGGTCTATCGCAGCACCGAGGAGGGCACCCGATCCCCCTCCGATCAAAGCACCGCTTCCGGTGTAATTCGGCTGGCCGTAGGGATCGACACATCCCGCCAGAAAGGCACCCACGACCACCACAAGAACCGACCGCAGACAAGATATGCGCATGACAAGGTTGGCCTGCCGGCGCCAACAGGAGGAATGACGTAGAATGGGCCGTCAGGTTTCGATAAATCCTTCGCACGTGCTATTTTCGGAGAGTGTCGAACCAGGCTTTGATCGATAGCAGTGCCGGAATGGCGCACGCATCATGGTCCGCACCGGGGTCCGGGTCGAGCAACTGGACCTGGGATGCCCCAAGGGACTGAAAAGAATCGTAGGCCACCTGGGAATTGGCCGGAGGCACATCCTGGTCACCCGAGCAGCGGTAAAGGCGCAAGGGAGATTTTGGTTTCCAATTCACCAGGGTGTTATCGGTGAGGGCCAGGCGAAGGGGATGGTTGGGGTTGACCTTGAAGTCAGCAAGTTGGGTGGGATCAAGAATGTCGGTCGGCACTTTTGGCATGGCCGCATTGATAACGTCCCCATCGTGCAAACCGTCCAGCAGTGGGGGCAACGTGGTCGAATAGGGAGGCTGCAGTAGTTTCGCCAGGGATGGAGCGAGACCGTAGACGTCTTGAAAGGCGGCGATCAGGTAGAGGAAATAATACGGATTGGGGGGGAGTCGACCGGAAAGAAAATCGGCGGCACTGACACCAGCAAGGTCGTATGGTCCGGAGCCACAACCGGCGGCGGTGACCGTAAATTCATTGGTGGCGGAGGCTTCCAGAGCTTGAAGGGTCGCCAATGCCGCATGGCCACCCTGCGAATAGCCGGAAATGAATAACTGGTCGCTCAAAGCCACCGAGTTGGAGGCGCACAACTGACGGGCTGCCCTCAGCAGGTCGATGGAGGCGGACGCCTCGCTCGCAGCATGCAAATAGGGGTGAAGGCCGGGTGATATCCCGAGCCCGAGGTAGTCCGGAAGGACGGCCACGTAACCATCCGTGGCAAATGCCGTGCCTAGAAATCCTTCCTGGTTGGGCAGAGAGGGAACATCGCTTTTCTTGAGGGACGTTCCATGGTCATAGAGTACCAGGGCGGAGGCATTGGTTTTGCCAGAAGGAACGATCACCGCCCCTGACGCCAGGATGGGAGCACCATAGGGGTCAACGGTTTCGTAGGTGACGGCATAAAAATCGACGGCATATCGCGTGACAATATCGATGCCAAGACCACGAAAGAGGAGGCCCAGCAATTGGGTCTGATAGGAGGTAACAAAGAGTCCGCTGATCAGTCGACCTCGCTGACCCGCGGGTGGAGTGGCCGTCACCCGGAAGAAATGGGAACCAACCCCTCCCGTCTCGGGAGCCGTCCAGTTTGTGGAGGAGGTGGGCCAGATCCCGCCCGGTGCCGGAACCCAGGCTCCGGAACCCAGGCTGTCGCGGGTTTCCACGGTGGCCGTCCAGTTGGTTCGATTCAGTTGCCAGTAAAGGCTGGGGCGGGAGGCCGAACCTGAAGGGAAAACGGTGACCACCGGCGGGACGGCCTGAACCGTCTGCAGGCTTAATCCGATGGAGGCCAGGGCCACCATCAGCCAGGTACGAATCCAATTCATGTTTCGAACTTAGTCTGGGTTTCGGGACAAGTGGAGGTTTTCGTTACTGGCTGGGAAAAAGAGATCCAAACAAAGGGACAGGTCAGCTGTACCGATGAAAGACCCTTTTTGGTGCGGGAACAGGCTTGGCGGAATGGGTTGACGGTGATTTTCTTTCGCAAGGTCACCCGTGAATCATTTTTCCTCATCCCCAATCGGGTTTCGGCCTGGATGCGGCATCGGTTTGATCCTCGCACTGACCGGGCCGTTGTTCGGAGCGGCAGAGGTGAAGTCGCCCGACTTCTTTTCGCAGCAAATCCAGCCCCTGCTCTCGAGCACGTGCATCGAGTGTCATTCCACGGCCAAGCACAAGGGTGACCTGGACCTTGAACGGTTCACCTCGGTGGAGGCCCTCCGACGTGAGCCCAGGGTGTGGGAGGAGGTTGTCGCGCAAGTTTCCACCGGGGAAATGCCACCGCGAGACGCAAAACGTTCCACAACCACTTCAAAGGAGGACCGGATACCTTTCTGGCCGGAGTCAACGCCGTTCTGGATGATGTCGCCGCCACGTTGGCGGGCGACCCGGGGCCGGTGGTCCTTCGTCGGCTTTCCAATGCCGAGTACACCTACACCATTCGAGATTTGACGGGCGTTTCCACCCTCGACCCCGTCCGGGAATTTCCATCCGACGGTGCCTCTGG
>CAIPFS010000721.1 GCA_903864375.1 uncultured Verrucomicrobiota bacterium | reverse complement strand
TGTCCTCCTCTCCCGGACGAAACTAAAAGGCTCCGGACTGCGAGCGTTCCTCAATCGCCAGGCCTTTGGACGCGAGGCAGGTATTTTTCTTATGGAACCGTATCGACCGGACAAAATTCCCGTTCTAATGGTTCATGGCCTCGCATCATCGCCGCTGGCCTGGGCGGAATTGACGGATGCCCTCTGGGCAAATCCGGTCTTACATGCCCATTTTCAAGTGTGGCACTATTTCTATCCGACCACCTTCCCTTACCTCCATTCAGCCGCTGAACTGCACGATAACCTCGCCGAAATCCGGGCGTATTTTGATCCCCGGCATGAGTCGCCTGCCTTCCGCCACCTGGTGGTCGTTGGCCATAGCATGGGCGGACTGCTCGCCCGTCGTCTGGTCACGGAAAGCGGCGACGCCCTCTGGACCAATGCCTTCACCCGTCCCCTGGAGCAGATGAATTGTACCCGTGAGGAACGCGACACCCTTCACCGCTATTTCTATTTTCACCCTGACCCTGATGTGAGTCGGGTCATCTTTATGGCCACTCCGCATCGTGGCAGCAATCTGGCCGCCGGATGGGAGGGACGCATCGGTCGGACGCTGGCCGATCAAGACCCCGGATTCGCCAATTTCTTCCGTTCCATCGCGCTTCGAAACCCTGACTGCATGACCGCCCGTATGCGCCAATGGTCGGAAAAACGCCGATTGAGTTCGGTGCAGGTGTTGTCGTCCGAAAATCCAGTGCTCCGGGCCATGTCTGGCCTACCATTTGCGCCGCAAGTCAAAGTCAATTCCATCGTCGGCGTCCGTGAAAAGACCCCGGGACCGGACACGGGTGATGGCGTGGTCACGTATCGCAGCGCACATCTCGAAGCCGCGGAAACGGAGTTCAAAGTCGCCTCAGGCCATGCCATCAACCGTCATCCCCAGGCCGTGGCGGAAGTGCTCCGGATTTTGCGTCGCCATTGGGAGGAGTGCAGGGCTCAAATCGAATGAGCACCCGGAGAAAGGGTTGGACCCCATCGGTAGGGCGAGCCTCCTGGCGAGCCGCGTCGGTCCGAAAAACCCTCGCCCTTCCATCCTCAAAGCCCCGTCTTGGGCGCTTCCTGAAGGACCATCCCGTGGGCCGCTTCCCAGGCAGCGTCATCCGGGGTGTCGCTGACATGGACTTCACTGTGGCCGTCGCCAAAGCCGTAGACGCGGGCCCATCCGCCCTGCGGCGTCCTCCACGCCTCCCGCTCCCGCAAAACAATCCCGGTGGCCGGGTTGCCCATGGTGGTGATCGGCCCTTGAAACATCATTTCAAAGTCATTGACGTTGAGATTCTTCAGGACCTCGTCCATGTCTCCTCCCGTGGTACTGGTTTTTAAATGCTCGACAGTGGCGTCCAGGCCGGAAGGGAAATGGCCGTCATGCTCGCCTGCATAGAGGAGGAACCCCAGCACCAGCGTCCTTGACTCGCTCATGCGGCGGCTCCCAAACGCACGCGACGCCTCTTCGTCGGTTGGTTGTGCGACAGGCTCAGGCAGTTTCGCAGCGGCAATGGTTGATGCAGGCTTTGGAACCGCCTGCCGCCGCAACTGGCTGAGCTCTCCCCGGAGGCGCAAGACCTCGGCGGACTGCCGGGCCCCCTGGGCCAGAGCCTCGGAATTCCTTTCGGCAGCCAGCCGATACGAATCCGCCTGGGTTGTCAGTTCCGCGTCGCGCTGCTCGAGGGCAGATTTCTCGGACTGCAATCGATCCGTGGTTTTGCGTTGGTG
>CAIPFS010000720.1 GCA_903864375.1 uncultured Verrucomicrobiota bacterium | reverse complement strand
CAGCGCCCGTCTGACAGAACAGACGTTGACTGCCTGCCAAAGGCGGTTCAGGACAAGAACCTGCTGATTCAAGGCGAAGCTCATGGTCAAGATCGGCGGTCGCCAAACCCCGGTGTCTTTAGTCGACGTTCTGATTTTCGTCAACGCGTCGACTGTGAACAACGTGTGAACAAGGGGCCCGACCGGACCCACTCATTCGTGCTACTGGACCAGATTGTCACTAGGACATCAATCCCAACTCGCGAAAACGATGGTCCACTTCTTTGAAATGAAACACCAGGGAACAGAGGGCGTTCAGTTCACCCGGTGAAAAATGGCGGGCCACTTCCGGATCGGAAGAGAGCTGATCCAGAAAATCAGCATCCTCGCGACCGGCGTGCCGCGTGGCCCAGGTGGCCATGGCATTGCGCTGGACCAATTCGTAGGCGGCTTCCCGGGTCAACCCCTTGCGGATCAGGGCGAGCAGGACCGTCTGCGAGTTCCACATGCCCAGGGACATCTTGAGGTTTCGTTTCATGTTTTCCGGGTAGACGTTCAACCCGTCCATCAGACGGGTGAACCCGGCCAGCATGTAGTCGAGGAGGGCGAACGAATCGGGCAGGATGATCCGCTCGACGGAGCTATGGCTGATATCGCGCTCATGCCAGAGGGCCACGTCCTCCAGTGCAGCCACGGAATGGCCACGGATGACCCGGGCCAGGCCGGTCAACCGCTCCAGGGTGATGGGGTTCCGCTTGTGCGGCATGGCGCTGCTTCCCTTCTGGCCCTTGGTGAACGGTTCCTCGACCTCCAGAACTTCCGTGCGTTGAAGATGACGGAATTCGGTGGCCCAACGTTCCACGCTGGCCCCAACCAGAGCCAGGGTTTGAACCAACTCGGCGTGGATGTCGCGCTGCACAACCTGACTCGCGAGAGGGGCGGGGCGCAGGCCCAGACGGGCGCACACCGTCTGCTCCACCCGGGGCGGGAGATGCGCGCTGGTGCCCACGGCACCCGAAAGTTTACCAACAGCCACCGTATGCCGGACCCGGACCAGGCGATCCCAGGCCCGCCCGAATTCATCGTACATCAACGCAAGCTTGAGTCCGAAGGTGGTGGGTTCGGCATGGATGCCGTGGCTCCGCCCGATGCAGGGGGTGGTCCGATGCTCCACAGCGCGCCGGGCAATGGCCTCCCGGAGTCGGGCGACTTCCGTGGTCAACAGATCGACGCTTTCGGTCATCTGAACCGCCAATGCTGTGTCGACGATATCGCTGCTCGTCAGTCCGAAATGCAACCAACGGCTGGAAGGACCGGGGATCTTTTCCGCCACACTGGTGGTGAAGGCCAGAACGTCGTGATTGAGAGTCTTTTCCAGTTCCCGGGCCCGTTCGGCATCGACGGCGGCGTGATCCCGCATCCATTCAAAATCCTCCCGCGGCACGATGCCTTCGGCGACCAACGCCTCGGTGGTGTACAATTCGACCTGAAGCCAGATGGCCAGTTTTCGGGACTCGCTCCAGATTTCCCGCATGGCGGGCCGTGAATATCGCTGCAACATAAAATTATCGGCCCGTCATCTTTTTGCGGGCATCCTGCAAAATCGCCCGTTCATCCGAGGTCAGGCTCTGGATGCCGTGAGCGGCAATTTTTTCAAGGATGGGGTCCACCTGGGTGGTGATGAATTCGTCGCGCGGAGCCGTCGCAGGCCGGGTGGTTGCCGGGCGGGCACCCGGGAGGACCGTGGGACGAAACCTCGAGCCCCGACTTCGAGAGGTTGCCATCCGTTTCAGTCCTTCGAACCATTCCTGCCCCGGGAGCGGTCGGTAGGTATCGGTCCATCCCTGTCGTACCCATGCGATGCCGATCAGAAATCCTCCGAGGTGCGCCGCATGAGCCATCCCCGGAAGGAAGGGGACCACGGTGCAGAACAGGGATAGTCCAATGCTTCCATAAAGGAAGTAGAGGGCCCGGACCGGCAGGAGCCCCCAAAAAATGTGGATTTGAGAGTCCCGTTCCATCAGGCAGAAGATGGAGGTCAACCCGGCCACACCGGCTGAAGCCCCGACCACCGAGTCCCTGAAATACTGCGGGAAGGGAATCATGAGGAGGCCTTGGAGCAACCCACCCACCGTCCCCGCGGACAACCATGCCAGGAACATCCGGCCCCCCCCCATCACGGACTCCGCATGACGCCCGGTCCACCACAGGACGACCAGATTCATCATCAGGTGCAAGAAACCCGCATGCAGGAATTGGAAGGTCAACAATTGCCACAAAAACCCATGCCGGAGACCGGTCCCCGACAGCTCCAGATAGGAGAAGAGGCGGGTATGAAGATAGACCTCATCCACCTGCTGAAAGCCGAAGACCACCGCCAGGCTCACGAGGAGCCAGGTCGTTGCCGACCAGGAAAACGCACTGGAGCGTTCCCGCATGTAGTCGCGATCGGAAATCACAGGTTCAGGCTAGTGTCGTGTCACCGAGATAGCTTGCAGTTTGTTGCGCCTAAAATGCCCCAGGGCAAGGTGGGAGCATACCCACAGAGGTACGTGACCGACGAATAACGAAGCCTTGGGGCATTTCAGGCGCAACCCAAGGGGCCGCAGCTCTTTTCGCCTCCCGCTTCGTTGCTCACTCCTCACAGACCAGTGCGGGTATCCTCGTCGCTCGTCGCCTCGCGGGAGCCGAAAATCCCTCGCGGCAAACTGTAAGCTATTTCGGTAACACGACACTAGCGGTCCAACGGGTCATTTCAACGCCGACGGCCTGAATTCGTCACGAATCCGCCACTCCGGGAATGGGTTCCACCCGGAACACATTGAGGTAGATCAGGCCACCCAACAAGCCGCCCAGATGGGCGGCATGGGCGACGTTTCCCATGCGGATCAAAATTCCGCCCACACTGATGGCGGCCATCACCAGCAGGAGAAACTTGGCGCGTAGCACCACGGGAATCACGAAGAACAGGCGGATATCCAGTTTCTCCTCGGAGTACAGGGCGCAGAGCGCTGCCAGGAGGCCGCAGAGACTGGCGGAGGCTCCGACCACAGGATGATCCCCGATGACCCCGGGGGAGCTCCAGGCGGCGAGAAGTTGGATGAACCCGCCAAAAACCCCACTCCAGCAATAGAGACCGAGATAACGTTTCACCCCCAGAGTCGTCTCCATGACCGGACCAAACGAATGGAGAAAAATGAGATTGAAGACCAGATGGGTCACCCCGCCGTGCAGGAACTGATAGGTGAAAAACTGCCAGACACCCCCATGTAGGACACCCTCCAGACTCAAGGCATAACGCTGCTGAAAGGCCAGCTGGGCGGCATAGGGCAGCGTCCTCTCATAGAGAAAGACCAGGACATTGGCCACCAGGATGGCCATGGTCGCCGATTTGGCGAAAGCCGGAGGGGAAGAAACAGGCGAGTTGTTCACGAAGAGTTCCGGGAGTTTTGGCGATGGACGCCGTCTCCTCAGGCATTCCGATCCAATTCCCGCCGAATTCGTTCAATCAACGGTCCCAGCGTGGCCCGGCTAAAGTCAAAGGGACAACCCGCGCGACGGAAAAGTTCCGGGAGCGGGCGGGAGCCGCCGAGGGCCAGCGCGGCCTGGTAATCCGACATTGCCCGGGCAGAGTCAGAGGCCGCATTGGCCCAGACTTGAAGGGCTCCCATCTGGGCAATGCCATATTCGACGTAGTAAAACGGATAGAGGAAAATGTGCAGTTGCTTGTGCCACAAATTGGCCCGGGACTCTTCGAGTCCGGTCCAGTCCACATCCCCTCCAAATCGGTCCATCAGCCGGACCCAGGCCGCCCGACGCTCGTCGGGGGTGTGTTTCGGGTTCAAATAAAGCCAGTGTTGAAAGGCATCGACGGTCGCAATCCAGGGGAACACCCCGACAATTCCCTCCAAATGGACCCGCCGGGCCCGCCGGGCGTCCTCCGGGGAGTAAAACACCTCGAGATGCGGCGCGGCGAGCAACTCCATGGCCATCGAGGCGACCTCGCAAAACTCAATGGGGGCGCTGCGATAGGCCAGCAGTGGCTCTTCGCGAGTGGCCAGGGCATGAAAGGCGTGACCGGCTTCGTGCAGCAACGTTTCCACGTCGCGCTGCAATCCCACCGCATTCATGAAGATGAAGGGAAGCCGGGCCTCACTGAGGGTGCTTTGATACCCACCCGGGGCCTTGCCCTTGCGATTGGCCAGATCGAGGAGCCTCCAGCGACTCAAGGTCCGAAAGCCCTCCGCCAGAACCGGATTCAGACGGTCGAAAATCGTCTGCGTGCCCGATTCCAACTCGCTGCTCTCCTTGAATGGAACCAGGGGGGGACGATTCAGCGGGTCGACGCTCAAATCCCACGGACGCAACGAGCCGACGCCCAATTGCTGTTTCCGCGAAGCCTGGAGTTGCCGCACCAGTGGCATCACCTCCGCCTCAATCGAGTCATGAAACCGCTCGCAGTCCCCGGGACCATAGTCAAACCGACCCCGGCTGCGGAAGGCAAAGTCCCGGTAGTTGGGAAAGCCGGCATTGCGGGCGATCTTGTCCCGCAATCCGACGAGATCGTCCATCAACCGATCCAGATTCGCCACCTCCCGCAGACGCCGCCCCGCCACCAACCGCCAGGCTTCCTCCCGGACGCCGCGGTCGATTTCCTCTTGAAGCCGCCCCATTTGGGTAAGGGTTTTTTCCTCCCCCCGATAGTGTACGGTGAGGGCACCGGTCAGCTTCTGGTATTCGTTACCCAGTCGTGCCTCTTCGGTTTCGAGCACCACATTTTCATCCCGAAACAATTCCACCCGAACCCCGGCATCCCGGTCATGGACCCGATACCGCTCGAGGGGAAGCTGATTCCGGAGGGGATGTTCCAGATACAATTTTGCGAGTCGGAACTGCCGGGGATTGAGCCGGGGCTCAATGTTTTCCACAAAGTGGAGATAAGCCTTTTCCGCCTCGGGATCATCAGTGTGGCAGGTCATGGCGAT
>CAIPFS010000719.1 GCA_903864375.1 uncultured Verrucomicrobiota bacterium | reverse complement strand
TAGAACGAGTTGGTATAATTGGACCGCGGTGTCTCCAACACGTCGATGTTGCCCTTGTAGTCGAAATCTGTGAGCTGATGCCGGACTCCGCTTCCCACGGTGTCAAAGACCGGCTGACGCGGGAGAATCACGGTCCCCAGCCCCAGAGCGAGATAGCGATCTGCCAGCTGGCCGGTCGGGTCCAGTGTCTCGGTCCCCGGCTTGAAGCGGAGGAGCCGTCCCTGACTGTCGAAGGCCAGCACCGGCAACTTCAGGGTCGGCCATCGGAAATTCTTCGACACCAACCCCGGCAATTGGTCCGCCACTGGGAAGGGTACCGTCTTGTAATCCAGATTGGTGGTGTAGTTGTTGTACGAGAGGGAAGGGGTCAGGTACGGCGCCAGAATGATTCCCTCCGGCAGGGTCTTCCAGATATTGCCCGAGAACGAGACGTAGCGTTTGCGCAGCACCCCGGGCTGGTCTCCCAGCGATTGCTCTGTGTAGAAGGCGTAACAGGCATTGGCGGCCCCATAGACATTGGTGAACGTCTGCAGGGCCAGTTCCGTCAGATTGGTCTGGACTCCCTGAAGACTCTTTTTATAGGAGAGCCAATCCTGGTGGGTATTGTCGACCTGTGTTGGAAAGGGGACAGGCTGACGGGTTCGGTCCTCCGTGTTATAGGGGGCAAAGAAGACGACAAAAACCGGTGTCCGATTATTGATGGCATACTGACGGGCATAGCCGATGTCGTCGGACAACTGGCGCTGGGCAGCGGCCAGTTTGTTCGATTGGCCGAACCCTTTGATGGCGGGAATGGCGATGAAGGTCATCAACCCGATCAACCCAATCACCACCAGCAATTCCAAAAGCGTAAAACCGTGCCCCGAACGCATCCGACGGTTTTCCCGGATGATCAATGCGTGGGCGTGCAACGTTTTCATGGCTCGGAGGGACGGGCTTCTAGAACTACTCGCGCCAGCTGTAGATGTTGTCCTTGTTGACGAACAGCCCCGCCGAAGGCGGCCGCGCCGGCGGCTGGGTCAGGTCCGCACGGCCATCCGGCCCGAGGGACCAGGCAATGACCGGTTGATTAATGAAGCGGGCGCTGGGATCCGTGGCCGGAAGTTTGCCAAACGGGTCGAGGATTCGACCGTCATAATCGAGGTCCAAGGTCACGATATACGGATGCCCCCACGGATCCCGGTAAATCTTGTCCTCTTCACTGATTCCATTGGGACCGGTTCCCTTGACCGTTTTGACATTGAGGATGGTCGAGCGCTTGGGGCTCAGTTTATGACCAAAGTTGATGGCCTTGCTGTCCGAATCCAGCACCACGGCATAGCCCGGGACGGTCCCGGTGAAATCGTTGGCAGAAAGCGATGTGTCGGTGAGAATGGCGATCAATTCCGCATTGCTGACCTGCCATCCCCCTGCCCCGGGATTGGAGATGGCGTCATAGGCGGTCTTGCGGCTTCCGTCCAGCACCTGGGCTCCCCCTTGCAGCGCGCCATAGGTAAAGTCAGGATAGGCCGTCGTCACCGCATTCCGTGTCCGTTCGGAACTGGGAAGGCGCTGATTCTCCGTCTGGTAGGCGGTGACCGCCGAGACGATATTGGCAATATCCACCGCGGCCTTCTTGACCTTGACCTTTTTGGTGGCACCCGCAATGGCGGGGAGCAGCATGCCGGCAAGGATGCCAATGATGGCGATGACGACGAGAAGTTCGATGAGGGTGAACCCACGAGCCTGTCGCAGGTTGGAGTCGTTGGATCTCATGGGGAAAAGGAAGGTAGGGGGATTGATCTTCACGCTTATTGCTTCCAATTCGCGAGGACCCGGCGTTCCCCGCGAACGAAATACTCAGCCCATAGGTCATAGCCTCCCGGGTTATGCACCGGGCTGGTGGAGACATAATGCCACGGATTCAACCCGGGATTGGCTGGAATCGGTGCCGGATATTGAGCCAGCGTCTTGGCGTCGGTCGGCCACGAAAAACCAGAACCGCGCTTGCTCGAGGAATCAGTGATGAACCCGACCGCCAGCACCTCGAGTCCCCCGCCGTCGCTGGTTCGTGAGATGCCCGCATGCTGCCGGTCATTCAGGCGGTGGGTGAATTGTCGGCGACGATTGGGAAGGGCTGCATTGACAAACCCGTCCCGACCAAAGTTCCTCAAAATGTCATTTGGACTGAGGCTTTGCTTCGTGTCGGCTGTGAGAAAAACGCCTTTGGCGTTATCCACAAACACGCCGCTCAATTCATAATAGAGCGGGCTCAGTCCGCTATAGGTCTCGGAGAGTTGTTCCTGCTGGGTTCCATTGATGTAACTCCCGTTGTCCGGCGGATAAATGCCAAACCTGGCCTTGTAGCTTTCGATGGCGAACTGCAATTCGGCCAGTTCCGCACGAATCCTCGATTCCTTCATCCGCTCCCCGACCGTCGGGGCCAGGCCCACCACCAGTCCCGCCAGGGTGGCAATGATCGAGATGACCACCAGTAGCTCGACCAGAGTGAACGCATGGACCGGGTTCCCGGGGTGGGTTTTTCCCCGGTTGGACCGTGAATGGAGGAATTCCACGAGGGGAATCCCGTTTGACCACTGTGCGTTCATACCTGTTGTTGAGTCGATTGTGGTTCTCCCACGATTCATCGGTCCTTCAATTCTTTTTCCATCCGCTCACTCAGCCATTGTTTGATCATGCTCTGATAGTTGAGGTACCTCTCCCTCGCCAACCGCTTGATTCGGGCCAGCATCCGCGGGTCGATCCGCAGGGTGATGGTGACCGAGTCCGAGCCCTCAGTCGATGCCGCCGTCGCGCCGTCCATCAATCGCAAGTCCACTTCATTCTCAGCCCAAAAGGCTGCCTCCGAATCCTCACTGTCAAACAGTGGGACCTCCTCCCAGGAAGTGACCGTTCCAAAACTCATGATTCCGTGCCCTTGCCGCAATGAATACCGCTGCCTTGATCGACACTCACGACGTCACTCTTCCGACGTCCCAAATGAAAATCACCCTACCCTTCCAACATCTGCCGACGCTTTCGCTGGTAGAAAAAATCCTCCGACTCCGTGAACGGACGGGCGAGCAGCACCCGGATGGAGCGCCCGTTGGTCCGATACACACTGAACAGTCCGATACCCGTGGCCG
>CAIPFS010000718.1 GCA_903864375.1 uncultured Verrucomicrobiota bacterium | reverse complement strand
GTTGCCAGTCGTCAGGAATCGGACGATGTCTCGGCCTTCGCGGGACTTGCCCGGCGTTCCCCCTGGCTCGCTGCGACATTGACGGTCGGACTGGTCAGCCTGGCTGGAATTCCGCCGCTCGCGGGATTTTTTGGCAAATTGATGATTCTCAAGGCGGTTGCAGTCCAGGCGGGAACATCGCCCGTCGTCCTCATCAGTTTGTTGGTGGCCATCCTGGGTGTGGTGGTGGGGCTCTACTATTATCTGGGTGTCCTGCGTTCTGTGTACTGGCCGCGATCGGTTTCTGACCTTTCACCCATCCCGGTATCCGGTACCACCCGCCTTGCGTTGATCTTTGCGGTTTTGGGGACTGTCTTGATTGGAGTCCTCCCGGAAACCACCTATCAGGGTGCCCGACAGGCGGTGGCCGGCCTGGGTGTTCCCAAGTCTCCTGCAACGCCGGCGGCTCCGATTTCGGCAACTACACAGGTCGCGAAGTAGAGCGAAGGAAGGGGTTCTTAATAAGCCTACCGCCGTGCATCGAAGATCGCAGGCCGTAAGGCCGAAGCGCAGTCAGTTCTGTATTCCAAATAACGGCTTTTCGCCCGGGCCCGGGCGATCCAAACGTGCGCCATTGAAATACAGTGGTTCTCTCTGCCCTCGGAGCCCTCTGTGGTTGAACTCTCACCCGCTGTTCTCAGGATCAACCACAGCGAACACAGAGAGCACAGAGAAAGAATGCTCGGGTGAGGGGCTGCTTTATCGTTGACTTTCCAGCCGGCGGAGCTGCACCCCGTTATAATGCGCCGCGACTGGCTGACAGTCGGGCAGGCTTGGTACCGACCGTTCGTCTTGCCAGCCTAGGTCGAGTCGGGTCACCGTCATTCCATGGACCCCGCGATTCCACTCGCCCGACGTGCGGCCGTCGACGATCTCCCGTTGCTGCTCGAGTTGTGGCGAAGTGCCGGACTTCCTGCCGAAGACTTGGCCCCGTTTTTGACGGAGTTTCAGGTGGCGTCGACCCCCGAGGGAACGGTCACCGCCGCTGTTGGATTGATGGTGGATGGAACCGATGCACTCCTGCACAGCGAGGCTTTGTCCCCAGATTACGAAGCGGATGAATTGCGTTCCACCCTGTGGGGTCGGGTGATCATTTTGGCCAGAAATCAGGGTATTCAACGGCTCTGGACCCGGGAGACCGGCGACTTTTGGACGGCAAGCGGATTTGTTCCTGCCACCTTTCCGATGGAAACGGGTGTTCCAAAGTTTGTTGAACCCGGACCGGGCTGGTTTTGGTGTCAATTGTTTGACCCGGTGGAAGCGAAGCAGTTGGTGGCAGAACAGATGGCCCTATGGGAAGCCACCCGGGCAGGGGAAGCGGAGGAATTGCAGCAGCGGATTCGAAATTTTCGAACATTGGCCGTGGGATTTGCTGCCCTGGTCGTGCTGATGATGCTCGGGTTCCTGTTTTATGTCCTGCGTGCCCGCCCGGACATTCTTCAGCGGGTCCTGCGCGGCGGCCGGTGATCTCAAGATTGGAGGCGATTCACTTTTGTTGAAAAGTGGATGAACTTGACAAGAATGGATGGGTGGCTAGGATTGGGGTGATGAGTGTTAATGGCGATCAACTCCTTGAGGTTCCTCCAGCCTGGATGGCGGATGTTTCCCATGCCGAGTCGCTCTTTGAGCAGCTCCGGCTCCGGCATTCGGGTCGTGATGTCGCTCAAATCATTGTTCTGGCCTCCCAGAGAAGTTTGTCGGGCAGGTCGGGAATGTCCGATGCCATCGGGGAGGCGTTGGTTCGTGGGGTGAGGGTTCGTGAGCAGTTGAAGGAATCCGATGGCGGTCACGTTTCCGCCGAAAAGGTTCGTGGATTTCTCGGCGGCATGTCCAAGGAAGCGGTTTTACAGCGGTATCGTAAAGGGCGTCTCCTGGGGTGGCGGGAGGGTCGCCAGAACAGTGTTCGATTCCCGGTCTGGCAGTTCGTGGAAGGTGGAATGCTGCCCGGCATCGAAGAAGTGGTATCCCTGCTGAAGTCCAGCCCATCCATCGATGATTGGGCGGCCATTCTCTTTTTCTTGAACCGCCGAAAATCCCTCGAAGATCAACGCCCGCTGGATGTGCTTCGGCAGGGCAACATTGAAGCGGTCAAACGGGCGGCATTGGAGTATTCGGATTAGTCCCGAACGGTGTATGGCAGTTCACCGACCGGTTCGGCTACCCCTTCCGTCCTTTTCGTCCTCGGCGTTGCCATTCCGGACTTTTGAAAGCGACGAATTTAGACGTTTGCATGAATCCGGTCGGGACCCGGTTTTCTTCGGCCTGAATCCCGGGCATCGTTTCAGCCATCCCCATTGCCGATGGGGGCTATTCTACCTGGCAGGAACCGTCAACACGTGCCTTTGGGAACGCTTTGGCGACGATATCCTCAATGCGGGCTCGCCTGTATCCGGGAGCATCTGGACCCGACGCCAACTCTCGACCATTCGAGTTTCGAAGGTGCGTGTTTGTGATTTGACCGATGAAAATGTCCGGGCGCAGGCGGGGGTTGACCTGAGTGCACTTCATCACACCGATCTTTCTGTGCCGCAGGCCTGGGGATTGGCGGTCCAGAATCATCCCAACTCCTTCGATGGGCTGCTCTATCCAGGTCGATGGGATGGTCAACCGTGTCTTGGACTGTTTGACCGTCCCGGGCTTCGGGACGGTCTCACGGTCATTTCCACCGTCGAGCTCACAGTGTCGGTGGAGGCGAATGCCTTCCTTGCGGAAAAGCGGATCGCGCTGATCTAGAGGGGCCTCTAACTCCTTCGAAGATCGAGCGTGAACGGAAGCTCCGGGTTGAGAGGTTCGGCGGGCGGGATCGGGATTTCGCCGGGGGTGTGGCCCATGGCGAAGAAGCGGGAAAGACGTCGTCTCTCCGCCTCATAGGCATTGACCGGGAAGGTGGTGTAATTCAACCCGCCGGGATGGGTGACATGATATCGGCAGCCTCCGAGAGAACGACGGTTCCAGGTGTCCACGAGGTCGAAGGTGAGCGGGGCATGGACGCCGATGGTCGGTTGCAGGCATTCGGGAGGTTGCCACGCCCGGAAGCGGACGCCGGCGACCTTCTCCCCATTGGTGCCCGTCGGATGCAGCGGGATGCGCCGACCGTTGCAGGTCAGGATAAAACGGTCGCCCGCCAATCCCCGGGCCTTGACCTGAAGTCGTTCAACGGAACTGTCCACATATCGGACGGTTCCACCCGGGCCATCCTGCTCGCCGAGGACGTGCCACGGCTCGAGGGGCACTGCGCAATTCCACATGGATATCGCGTTGGGTGAAGTCGCCAATTCTGGGGTATCGGAACTCAAAGTGAGGGGCAAACCAGTCCAATTCAAAGGGATAGCCCGCCGCCCGTAAATCATTGAGGACTTCCCGGAAGTCGGTTTCGACAAAGTGGGGGAGCATCCAGCGGTCATGAATATCGGTTCCCCAACGGACCAATCCATTCGTATAGGGAGTTTCCCAGAACCGGGAGACCAACCCGCGGAGGAGCAGGTGCTGTGCAAGGCTCATCCGGGCGTGAGGTGGCATTTCGTAGCTCCGAAGCTCCACCAACCCGAGCCGCCCGGTGGCACTTTCCGGGGCGTACAACTTGTCGATGCTGAATTCCGCCCGGTGAGTGTTGCCGGAGGGATCGATGAGGAGATTGCGGAAGAGGCGATCCGCGAGCCATGGCGGTGTGGGGGCGCCGGGGCGCGGAAGTTGATCGAAGGCGACCTCCAGTTCGTAGAGGGAGTCCATTCGGGCTTCGTCCACCCGGGGGGCCTGGCTGGTCGGGCCGATGAACAGTCCGCTGAAGAGCCAGGAGAGGGAGGGATGATTCTGCCAATAGGCCAGAAGGGATCGAAGCAGGTCAGGTCGGCGGAGAACTGGGGAGTCGGAGGGCGTGGCCCCGCCGATCAGGATGTGGTTCCCGCCTCCGGTGCCGGAATGCCGTCCATCGAGCATGAACTTTTCCGTGCTGAGGCGGGTCTGGTGGGCTTCATCATAGATAATCTCGGTTTTATCCACCAGTTCTGCCCAGGAATGGCTGGGGTGGACATTGACTTCGATGACCCCAGGGTCCGGGGTGACCTTGAGGGCGTTCAACCGGGGATCGTACGGCGGTCCCTCGCCTTCGAGAATCACGGGTTGGCCGAACTCGGTGACGGCTGCTTCAACCGCTGCCACCAGTTCGAGGTAATCCTCCACATTGGCGACCGGCGGGAAGAAGATGTGCAGCCGACCATTCCGTGGTTCCACGCACACGGCGGTGCGAATGACCCAGGGGGCAGACTGTTGGGATACGGGGGGTGTGGAAGGGGCCGGACCGCGCAACCGACGGGCCTCTTCGGGTGAAAGGGGAGGCAGCGGCGTGTACTGCTGGGCGCGCTGACCTGGTCCGTGGCCGCTGGCAACGGGCGATGGTGATCCGCTCACGACCGCCTGTCGGAGGTCGGCCCGACTGGGAACCCGGAAATCTTTGGAGAACGGGGGCCGTTGCGCCAGCGGGTCCTGGGGGTGCAACCATGGAAAGTCGCGCTCGGAAACCCAGGGAAGCGAATCGAGCGGCAGTCGCAGTCCCATGGCAGAATCGCCGGGCACCAGCCACATGGTTTCGTCCCGCAGGAACCACGGCCCACTGAGCCATTCGCGGTCGCCGATGGTATTTCGGTGCAGGGGCAGGGCATAGCCCACCACCTGACCGATCCCCTGCTGAAACAGGCGGGCCAGTCGCTCGCGCTCCAGCGGATTCTTGAGGTTCGACTTGACCGGATCGACATTGGAGGGAAGGCGCCGTTCCTTCCACGTGTAGTAGAAGACATCCTCGTAGCCGGGAATCAGAAACCGCGGTTCGACGCCCAACGAAGCAGCGATCAAGGATCCCAGCACGCGGGCCTCCTCCGGCCCGTGTCCGTAGTTCTTCGACTCATCCGCGATAAGAGCGTCGTCGTGCCAGAGAGGGACCCCATCCCTGCGCCAATAGCAGCCCAGCGCCCAGCGGGGCAGGGGTTCGCCGGGATACCATTTCCCCTGGCCATAGTGGAGCAGCCCGCCCGGGGCAAAACGTTGGCGAAGCCGCTTGACGAGGGTGCCTGACAGTTCCCGCTTTTTGGGCCCGACGGCGGTGAAATTCCATTCGGCACCTTCCCGATCATCAACCGAGACAAAGGTGGGCTCGCCGCCCATGGTGAGGCGGACATCGCGTTCCTTGAGATCGACGTCGATGTGTTCGCCGAGATTCCGAATCGCCTGCCATTGCTCCTCAGTGTACGGCTTGGTGACCCGGGGCGATTCGTAGACCCGGGTGATGTGCATTTCGTGGTGAAGCTTGGACTCGCACTTCTCCACCGCCCCGGTGACTGCTGCCGCCGTTGCTGGTTCCGGGGTGCAGGACAGAGGGATATGCCCCTCTCCCGCCAGCAGACCAGAGGTGGGGTCCAGTCCAACCCATCCTGCTCCGGGAAGATAGACTTCGCACCAGGCGTGAAGGTCCGTAAAGTCGTGGGAGGCACCGGATGGTCCGTCCAACGAGGCGACGTCCGGCTTCAGTTGCAACAGGTAGCCTGAAACGAAGCGAGTGGCAAAACCCAGCGCTCGAAGGAGTTGGACGAGCAGCCAGGCACTGTCACGGCAGGAACCGGACTTCAGGGTCAGGGTTTCCTCGGCGGTCTGAACACCCGGTTCCAGCCGGATCAGGTAGTTAACCTCCTCTTGAATGGCCCGGTTGATGGCCACCAAAAAATCAATGGTGCGTTCCCGCCGCGGGCTCCAGATCTCAATCAGTTTGAGAAGACGAGGTCCCGCCCCCGGCCAGAGAAGGAAAGGGGCGAGGTCCTTGTGCAGGGCGGCTTCATATTGAAACGGAAACTGGCCGGCGGATTCCTCAATGAAAAAATCGAAGGGATTGTAAACCGCCATTTCTGCCACCAAATCCACCTCGATCTTGAGCTCTTTCAGCCGCTCAGGGAACACCAGTCGGGCATTCCAATTGGAGAACGGATCCTGTTGCCAGTTGAGAAAGTGTTCCCCCCCGTGAATTCGAAGGGAATAAGAAAGGATCGGGGTGCGGCAGTGGGGGGCGGGACGAAGCCGCACCACGTGTGGGAAGTGCATTACCGGCTTGGTATACGTGTAATGCGTGACGTGGTGCAGTGCGACGTGGATGGCCATATACGGGACGAACGTTGGGTGGGCAAATTGATGTCAATCCGCCCAGAGGAGGTTGGAGCATGGACGGATCAAGGCAACGAGAATTTGCTCCTCATCCGGAGGTGGCAGGAACGGCTTCAAGGTTGTCAGTCTCCCTCAGGCCTGTTTCGATCCGGGGCAATGACCGTTCCCTCCTCCCTCTTGATTCGGAACCTTTTCCGGTGGATTTCTTTGAGCCTCGGTCTGGTTGCGACCGCGGATTCCGGCGACGGCTATTTTCCTCTGCCCGACAGTTCCGGGGGGTGGAGGACGCTCAGCGATGCTCCTGCGATTCGGAAGAAGGCCGGAATGGACCTGGGGCGATTGAATCAAGCCTACCAGCTCACGGAACGTGGCACCCAGAATGGTGGTTTGCTGGTGGTGCGGCATGGCTATCTGGTCTTCGAAAAATACTTCGGGCGGGCGCATCGGGATTCGAATCCAGACATGGCCTCCACGGGGAAGGCCTATACCAGCGTGGCATGCGGCATCATGTTGCACGAATTTCAATCCCGCATACCCGGGGGATTGGGGGAGAAGGTGTTCACGGAAAAATATCTGCCGGAGGCCTTTCCGTTGGATGATCCCCGCAAGTCGGAAATTACCTTGGGGCAGTTGTTGAGCATGTCGGCGGGTTACCATGGGGAGGGCTCCAGTCCGGGCGTGGTCCATGGGGTGGTCGTGCCCCTGACCCCGGTTCCAGGTCAGGACCTCAAGGATTTGGATCAATCGTCGCTGCGAACGGTTCTTTGGACCAATGCCGGGGCCGGCTACTCCTATTCGTCGCCTGCGCCTCACATCGCTTCGATGGTGCTGAGACGCGTCACGGGTATGGAGTTGAAGGACTACATTCAGGAACGTCTGGCCAGGCCGATGGGATGGGGATCGTGGGATTACTGCCTGCACCGCGGTAATCTGACCTTACCCCACGCCAACGGGGCCGGAAGCATCGCCGTTCATTCGACGGACGCCCTTCGCTTCGGCTACTGTCTTTTGCACCAGGGACGTTGGGGAAAGCAGCAACTGGTTCCGGCCGACTATGTCGCTCAGTGCGGTCAACCGTCGAAATGGAATCCGCATACGCCCTTCAGCCTGATGTTTGAAAACAATTCCGACGGCCATGTGGTGGGGGCACCACGCGACGCGTATTACAAGTCGGGTGCCGGAGGGTTCGGCATCTTTGTGGTGCCGTCGCTCGATCTGGTCATCTATAAGATGGGCGGGAATGATGGCCAATACGCACATGAATTGACCGGCCTGCCCCAGCCGTCCTGGGGAGTGGATGAGTCCCGAAAGGATTGGAAACCAATTCCAAGGACGCCATTCAACGAGGGAAGCCTTGGGGGCGACGATGGGCTGCGGCGGGTCCTGGAACTGGTGGTTTCAGCGGTACGGGATTAGGGCGTGTTTTTCTCAGCCCGGGATCCGATTCGGGTTGAGCGGGATTGGGATTTTACCTATGTGGCCGGTCATCCAACGCGAACTTCGTGAGCAGGCCCGTTTACGGTTCAATACCTGGCTTCGAATGGCCGGGGCATTGATGGCCCTGGCGGTGCTTTACTGGCAACTGATGACGGCCAGTGGAGCCCCTGCCCAGGAAGGTGCCCGTATTTTTGGAGTTTTGAATGTCTTTCTGGTGGCAGGTCTTTGGTTGATCGGCCCCGTCCTGAGCGCGGATTGCCTGAGTCACGAGAAACGGGCAGGCACATTCAACCTGCTCTTCCTGACGCCTCTTCAACCGATGGATATTGTCCTCGGCAAGGCCTTTGTCCACGCCTGGAGAGCCGTCACCTTTTTGACCGCGGCCCTGCCGATTCTGGTCGTTCCGCTGCTTCTCGGGGGAGTTGGCTGGCGGGATATCCTCCGGATGTTCCTGACTCAGGCTGCCATCCTGGCGCTGGCATTGGCGGCTGGACTGCTGGCTTCGGCCCTATCCAAAGGCTGGCTGCAGGCGAGGGTGCTGGCGGTGCTGATTTCCGTCGGCAGCGGACTGGCATTCCTTGCGATTTATGTCACGGCGCAGTTGCTCCGGATCTACCTCACAGTTCCGGTTGCCGCGCTTCGCGACCAGTCCTTCTTTGAAAACTGGTATGGCATGTGGTCCCGCTGGCTGGATCGGCTTTCGTTTTTTAATAATGGCTATCCCACGGTTTGGATGGAGGGCGCGGGGGGAAATACGACGAATCCAAAGTTGGTGATCATGGTGGGTGCGGTACTGGTTTCACTCTTGTTGGTGGTGGTCATGGTCGTCGCCGCCGCCCGCCATGTGCGCCGCGTCTGGCGGTCGCCGCCACTTCTGCCCCGGGTCGAAGCAGCGGTCAAATCCCTGACCCGGGATCGGTTTGCCACCAGCTGGCGGAAAAAGCGGAAAGGACGGATTTTGGATTTCAATCCTGCGTGGTGGCTTGAAACCGCCCGATGGCAACAACGATTGATTTGGGCTCTCTGGCTGGTGATCTGGATTGCCTTGATTCCGTTCGTGAATGGTTGGTTTGATTACCAGGGATTCCAGAAGGACTTCAATTTGTGGGTTCTGAGCCCGATCATCGTCCTGATTGTGACCCTGACCTCGATGGCGAGTTTTCGCCGGGAACGGTCGGAGGGAGGATTTGAACTGTTTCTCGTGACACCGCTG
>CAIPFS010000717.1 GCA_903864375.1 uncultured Verrucomicrobiota bacterium | reverse complement strand
TGTCCTCGAACAACTCGGGCGTCCCGATGACTTGGAAAAAATCCTGGTGGATGCCGTGCGACAAATGCCCCGTGAAACGGTACCGCTGGATTTGCTCAGCCATCACTACCTCCAACATCGCAAACTAACGCTTCTCGGCCCTGTCCTGGATGCCTGGCAATCCCTGGATGCGAGAGAGACCACCCTTCAATTGCGTCGCGCCTTGATGTTGATGCTTCAAGAAAAACCGAAGGAGGCCGTGGTCATTCTCGATGCGCTTCTGGCGCAGGATTCGGACCTGGACAGCGCCCGTGCCAACCGCGCACTCGCCCTCCTTCAACTCAAGCAGTTCGACAAGGCGCGTGCGGATTTCGAGGAGATGCTGGCCAAGGATCCCTCCAACTACATTTATCACTCCGGCCTGGCACAGATTTGTGAACAGTCGAAGGATGAGACGGGGGCTCTTTCGCACTGGGAAGCCTATCTGGTGTCCGCTCCTCGGGAATCCACCGAGTACACCAATGCCGTGGAAAAGGTGCGCCTCCTGAAAAAGAAGGGTTGATCGTCCTCTTCCCCTGCTTTTGGCTGCCTCCCGACTCCCCATGCGGGTCCATCATGTCATCACCCGGTTGATTGTGGGTGGAGCCCAGGAAAATACCATTGCCTCGGTCCTGGGCCTTCGGAAACGACCCGGCCTGGAGGTCCGGTTGCTGGCCGGGCCGACGGAGGGAGCCGAGGGAAGCCTGGAGCCGACCCTTGCTTCGGCACCCGGGTGCCTGGTCCGAATTCCCACTCTCATTCGGGCCATCCGCCCCCTGCAGGATTTCCAGGCGCTTCGGGACCTGACGAGGTACTTCCTGGCACAGCGGCCGGACCTGGTTCACACCCACAGCGGAAAGGCCGGCATCCTCGGACGGTGGGCCGCCCACCGAGCCGGGGTCCCTCTGATCGTTCATGGCATTCATGGCCCCAGCTTTGGACCCTTCCAGGGAGGCCCCGCCAATTTCATCTTTCGCCACGCCGAACGGTTTGCCGGCCGGCGGACCGATCACTTCGTGGTGGTTGCCGATGCCATGCGGCGACAATACCTGGCCGCCGGCATTGGTCGTCCCGATCAGTACAGTCTCATCTATAGCGGCTTCGATCTCGCACCCTTCCTCGCAGCGGAGAGGAACCCCTCCCTGGCCCGTAAGCTCGGCCTCCAGTCCGATGATTTTGTTGTGGGCCTGATCGCCCGTCTCTTCGCCCTGAAGGGCCATGACGACCTCATTGACGCCGCACCGGAAATCATCCGTCGCATTCCCAGGGCGCGTTTCCTCTGGCTCGGCGACGGTCCCTGGCGCGCGCGTCTGGAACAGCGCATCCGGGCGGCCGGTCTGGAAAATCGATTTGTTCTCGCCGGTCTGGTTCCCCCCGGTGAGGTGGCCGCCCATATCGGGCTCATGGATTGCCTGGTCCACCTCAGCCGTCGTGAAGGCCTTCCCCGGGCGCTCCCTCAGGCGCTTGCAGCAGGGAAGCCTGTGGTTGCCTTCGATTGCGATGGGGCTGGGGAGGTTTGTCGGACGGATGAGACCGGATTCTTGATCCCCCCCGGACGACAGGATGCACTGATCTCCGCCCTCTGGTCGCTCGCAGTCCATCCCGACCTTTGTCAACGTCTCGGAGAGACCGGCCGGGCCTGGGTCCGCGACCGCTTTTCCATCGATCAGCTCGTCGAGGGGCAATACCAACTCTATCGCCAGCTTCAGGAGTCCCGACGTGGTTCTCCCTCCATCCGGACATGAACTTCCCCGTCACCCTTTATCTGGCAGTCTTCTTCGCCGCGTGCGTGGGAAGCGCCGCCTCGGTGCCGTTCTGGATCCGGTGGAGTCGGCGTCGGGGTTGGCTGGATGATCCGGGACACCGAAAGATTCATGTGGAACCGGTTCCGCTGGCGGGTGGACTCGCGGTGTTCACCGGCATGGCGGCTGTACTGGTCCTGGGATTGCTCGCCGTCGGGCTCGATGCCTTCCCACCGGAATACATGGATCGCCTCGGCTATGGGTTGGGAAAAAGAGCCGGGCAGCTCGCAGCCGTCTGGGGCGGAGCCTTGGGGATGCTCCTCCTCGGCTGGATGGATGATCAGTGGGAGTTGTCGGCCGGCTGGAAATTTCTCGGCCAGGCTGTCCTTGCCTCGATGGTTGCCGGTGCTGGAGTCCGATTGACCCTGTTCGTGCCGTCCCCGTGGTTCAGCTACCTGGCAACGATTCTCTGGATATTGACCGTGACCAATGCCTTCAACTTTACCGACAACATGAACGGGTTGTGCGCGGGACTCGGTATCCTGGGGGCGGGCTGGTTTGGCGCCCTCGCCGCCCTTCATGGACAATACCTGGTCGCATCCCTGGCCTTTCTGGTCATGGGAGCCCTCGCGGGATTTCTTCCCTTCAATTTTCCTCGGGCCCGCACCTTCCTGGGGGATGCCGGCAGCCATCTGGTCGGCTACTGGCTCGCGGTCCTTGCCATTCTGCCGCACTTTTATACTCAAAAGCAGCCGGGGAATCGCTGGGCCGTGCTCAGCCCGCTCCTGATTCTAGCCGTCCCGCTGCTCGATCTGTCCAGCGTGGTCTGGACCCGCACCCGTGCGGGTCGCCCCTTTTGGATCGGCGATACCAATCATTTTTCCCATCGGCTGGTGCGAAGCGGCTTTTCCAGGAGCCGGGCCGTTTTTTGGCTGTGGGTGGCGGGCTTCCTCGGCGGTGCACTGTCCCTCTGGCTTCAGGCCTGACCTCCGGGCTGTCCCTGCAACAAATCACCCATCGCGCCCTGTCGACAACTTCCCACGGCGGACTAATCTGGCGGCGACGCTATGGAAAACGTTGTCATCATCGGGACTGGCTGCGCCGGTCTCACCGCCGCCATCTACACGGCCCGTTCCAATCTCACGCCGTTGGTGCTGTCGGGCACCATGCCCGGCGGTTTGCTGACCACCACCAGCATCGTTGAAAATTTTCCCGGGTTTCCGGATGGCATTGATGGCTTTGAATTGATGCAGCGCCTTCAGCAGCAGGCGGAAAAATTCGGGGCAGTCGTCCGGTTTGCCACCGTCGAAAAGGTCGAGCTCCAACAACGCCCCATCCGGCTGCAAGTCGACGGCGAATGGGTCGAAACCCGCACCTTGATTATCGCCACGGGTGCCGGTCACCGGCACCTGGGTGTTCCCGGCGAACATGAACTCGAAAAAAAGGGGGTGACCTATTGTGCGACTTGCGACGGGGCGCTCCCCGTGTTTCGCAACCAACCCCTGGTTGTTGTGGGCGGAGGAGATTCCGCTTGCGAGGAGGCCACCTTCCTCACCCGCTTTGCCTCCCAGGTCTACCTGGTTCACCGACGGGACTCCCTGCGCGCCTCCAAAATCATGGCGGAACGGGTCTTGAACAATCCCAAGATCACGCCGGTGTGGAATACCGTGGTCTCCGAAGTCCTCGATGTTGCATTGGGAAAGGTCACGGGAGTCCGCCTCCGCAACGTGGTCACGCAGGAGGAAAGCGTGCTGCCCTGTGCCGGGTTGTTTGTGGCGGCAGGTCATGTTCCCAACACCCAATTGTTCACGGGCCAGCTGGCCTTGGACGCAGCAGGGTACCTCCTGCCGACCCACGGGGCCGCCACCGAGGTTCCCGGGGTGTTTGTCGCCGGAGACTGCTCGGATGCGATCTATCGCCAGGCCATCACCGCCGCCGGGATGGGCTGTGCGGCAGCCATCGAGGCGGAGCGATATCTTGCCGGTTTGTGCGGATGAGGGGCCTTCCGATGAACGTCATCTCACCCCTCCAACTGGCAGCCCGACTCCGGAATGCCGTCCCGCCCCGGCTTCTGGATGTCCGCGAGCCGGAAGAACTTGCCCTCGCAGCCCTGCCCGGCGCTGTCCACATTCCCCTCGGCGAACTGGCGGAACGAATCGAGGAGTTGGAAGCCAGTCGCGATCAGGAATGGGTGGTCGTCTGTCATCATGGGGTTCGGAGTGCGATGGCCACCGGTTTCCTGTCCGCGAATGGCTTTTCACGGGCCAGCAACCTGTCGGGAGGTATCGACCGCTGGAGCCTGGACGTGGATCCCGCAGTGCCGAGGTACTGACCGGTGGGTGGACGGGCGTGGCGGTTCCACCAGGCGGGTATTCCCAAAGGCTTCGCTCAGGGAGGGACAGCGTCTTTCCAATACGCCGTTTGCTCCGGGCCGTGCCCGACCATCAACGTCCGGTCATCAACGTCCGGTCATCAGATACCCGCCAGGCGCGTATCTGAATCCCCAAAGTGTTCCAGGGAGACCCCCATCCGATCCATCAACGACAGGTAGAGGCTGCACAACTTGCGGTTCTCGTCCCCTTTTTCCAGGTAGTTCAACACCCGACCTGTCTGCAGGGTTCCGTCCAATCCGCCCACCAACAGGAGCGGCACCTTGCTGGAATCATGGTGGCTCCCGGACCACATATTCGAGATGAACATGAGGCAGGAGTGGTCCAGCACGGTTCCTTCACCTTCCTTCATTGAGTCCAGTCGCCCAGCCAGGTACGCCAGCTGGCTGACATAGTAGGTGGTGATGCGCTTGTATTCGTCGGAAAGGTCTTCGTGGGAGGCCCCGTGATGGGCGTTGCGGACGTTGAGGAAGGGGTAGGTGAGCCCCGACAGATCCCGGCAAAGAAGGAGCGTGGCAATGCGCGTCTTGTCCGTCTGAAATCCCAGGGCCAGCAGGTCGCACATCAGTTTCATGTGCTCCCTCAGGTCTTCGGGCAGGCCATTTTCCGGACGCTTCATCGCCAGCGCCGCTGCCGGACCCCGTTCCCTGGTCGTCTGGTCCGCCCGATCCCGGGCAAGGCGGGAGGCTTCGATCCGCTTTTCCACATCCCGCACACTCGTTAAATACTCGTCCAGTTTGGCCTTGTCCGGCGTGCTGACCTGCCGGCTCAGATCCGCCGCCTGTTCCCGCACCCGGTCCAG
>CAIPFS010000716.1 GCA_903864375.1 uncultured Verrucomicrobiota bacterium | reverse complement strand
GTTCCTGCTCCGATTCTGACTCCGCCTTGGAAAGTTTATTCGCATCCGACTTTTTCGGGAGGCGGGTTGTCACGCACTGGATGGGAACGGTCAGGACGTTGGTCCTGTATTCCGTCTCGATATCCGATGAAACGCTCATTCCCGGACGAAAGGCAGCCTTGTCGGTAATCCGGATTCGCACTTCAAATTTTGTCGCCTCCTGCTGGGTATTGGCGGCAATGGCCTTGGCGGAATTGGCAATCCGAGTCACGACTCCGGGAAACTTGATGTCCCGGAACGAATCCACCTCCAGCAGGGCCTTTTGACCAACATGAACCCGCACCACATCCACCTCGCTCACCTCGACGCGGGCTTCCATGAGGTTCAAGTCGGCAATGGTCATGATTTCCGTCCCCGCCATCATGCCGGTACCCACCACCCGCTCTCCCACCTCGGAATCCAAGCGGCTGACAAAGCCGTCAATGGGACTGTAAATCGTGCACTTGGAAAGGTCTTCCTCGGCTTTGCGCAAGCTGGCCAAAGTCATTTCCGCCTGATGTTCGGCACCAACAGCCTGGGCTTTGGCCACCTCAAAGCTGGTCCGTGTCTCATCAAAGGAGGAGTCACTGACCAATTTCCGCTCATAAAGATCCTTGTTTCGCTTCAGCTCCGCCTCGGCCTTGGCCGCCTGGGCCTTGGAAGTATCCTGATTGGCTTGCGAGGACTTGTAGTTTGCGTCTGCTGAATTGCGGGCGGCGATGTAGGCGTCGGGCTTGATCCGCACCAACAAATCGCCCTTCTTGACCGCCTGCCCTTCCTTGACCGCCAATTCGACGATCTCGCCAGCCACCTCCGGGCTGATCTTGACCTGGAGCACCGGTTGAACCTTGCCCGTGGCGGTCACGATTTCGGTCAACGAACGCCGGGCCGTCTTTTCGGTCTGGACCACCAGAACGGGCTTGCGCTGCTTGAGGTAACCGAAGGTGGTGAGACCGCCCACGGCCACCAGCATTACGGCAAAAATGGCGATCTTCCGCCCGGTTTTCTTTTTGGGAGTGGCCATCGTCACGGAACCTATACCCGAATCGGGTTCATTTGTTGCATCGAACTGAAAATTTTATTTGGAGTAGGTCATCGCGGACCAGGCGATCGTCAGCACCATCAGACCGAGCCATAACCCACCAAACCAGGGCAGAGCCGTCTTGAATCCTCGACGGGTCACCGTGCCGACGCCCAAAGCCAGTAATGCCACGGTCCAAAGAATGAAGAAATCGCAGCCGGCGAGAGCGGTCGCCAGGGGCGAACCCATGGGGACGTCCGGAAAGAATATCCCCAGGTTGGCCCCGACGTTGATGCTACCCCTCAACATCACCAACGCCAGCTTCACCAGGGTTCCCGGAACCGAAATCAACCCGACGACGCCGGAAATATCCATGGATTTGGCAAAATCGATGGGGACTCGAAGTGCCTTGTTGGCCACCAGCCAGACCACAGCCCCGGTGATGAAGGCAAACAGCACCATGCCCACCGCACCGGCAATGCTCCCGATCAAGGGGACAACGCTGGAGAATTTTTCCATCGCCTCCACCTGCTGATTGCGCTGCTCGGCCGTGATTTTTCCCTCAGACACCAGTTTGTCGAGCTGCCTGGATTGAAGGTCCCGGGTTTCCTGAACCACGGAGGGGTTGGAAAATGAAATCAAGGTGAATGCCACGATCGCGATGCAATTCAGCAACAGCGGCAAGATCCAGTTCATCGGGCGGGCAGGCACCCTGGCCAGGTGTTCAAATAGCTCCGTTGGTGCCACGAACAGGTTCAGGAACCGCAAGCCAGGCGACATGTCGGGCTCGCCGTTGTGCGCTGACGCATCCAGTGAAGGGGCTCCGGCGACCGGGGTCAGCGGAGTTTCTGATTCGGGAGAGGGGTTGGGAATGCTCATGGCCCGGGATGAGACGGTGCCTGCGAGGCGCCCCCGGCGTCAAGGCAGCTTGCTTACTGAAGTAATTCTTGCAATTCCTCCCAGTTGAGACTGCCGGTGAAGGCCTCCTCCCCCGTGAGCGTGGCTGCCACCAACTCCCGCTTGCGCTGTTGGAGGGCAAGTATCTTTTCCTCGACCGTTCCCCGGGTGATCAGCTTGTAGCTGGTCACAACCCGGGCCTGACCAATCCGGTGAGCCCGATCGGTGGCCTGATCCTCCACGGCGGGATTCCACCACGGGTCAAAGTGAATCACCGTGTCCGCGCCGGTGAGGTTGAGCCCGGGTCCGCCAGCCTTGAGCGAAATCAGGAAGACCGGAATCCGCTCGTCCCCCTGAAAGCGCTGAACCACCGCCCCGAGATCCCGGGTGGAACCGTCGAGATAACAGTAGTCCAACCCCGCCTGGTCCAAATGCTCCCGCAACAGGGCCAGCATCGAGGTGAACTGGCTGAACACCAAAACCCGGTGCCCTCCGTCGACGATTTCATCCAGCAGCTCAGTAAATACCTGAAACTTTCCGCCCGGCTCCACGGAACCCACCCCTTCCGATTGGCCCGCCTGCGGGTCGAGCAATCGAAGATCACAGCATACCTGCCGCAGCCTCAACAACGCCGTCAGCATGATCATCCGGCTTCGGGCCATCCCCTGTTCGCCCACCGCGCTCAATACCTCCCGGCGCGTGGCCTCCAAAAGCTTCTGGTAAAGTTCCGCCTGAGGCGGAGTCAGCTCACAATAGGTCACCTGTTCGATCTTCGGCGGCAGTTCCCGAACCACGTCGCGTTTCAGTCGCCGGAGGAGGAAGGGACGAATCCGGCGCGACAGTCGGGCCATCGTCGCCGTATCCCGCTCCCGGGTGATCGGCACTTCATAGCGTTCGCGGAAATCCGTGGCGGAACCCAGATAACCCGGCATCAGAAAGTCATACACGCTCCAGAGATCCAGAACGGAATTTTCAAGGGGCGTGCCACTGAGAACCAGGCGATGATTTCCCTTCACTGTTTTCACCGCCAGGGCGTTTTGGGTGTCGCGATTCTTGATGTGTTGGGCTTCATCCAGAATCACGGTATCAAAAGTCACCGGCGGATACCGCTCCAAGTCCCGTCGAATCAGGGCATAACTGGTGATCACCAAATCAACTTCCGGAATCCGGCTGAAGTGGGACTGGCGGCCCGGCCCCGAAAGAGCCAGCACGCGCAGGTGCGGAACAAACCGCGCCGCCTCGGCCACCCAGTTAAAGACGAGCGACGTCGGACAGACCACGAGGCTGGGCGGGCGGGACGGGACGGGCCGATCCTTGGGATGGATTTGAGCCAGGTGGGCCAGGACCTGCAGTGTTTTGCCCAGACCCATTTCATCGGCGAGGACCCCACCAAATCCGTTGGCTCTAAGAAAACCAATCCAGGCCACACCCTGTCTCTGGTAGGGCCGAAGAATACTTTCCAGCTCACCCAGCGGCGGGCAAACGAGCGGGGCATCCCGTGAGAGGCCGCTCATCCGTTCGCGCCAGACGGACGGGGCCTGCACCGAAAATCCCTGCTGTTCCAGCGTTGATTGGAGAAATCCTCCCTGAACGGAGTTGATGCGGTACTTGCTGGTTTCCCCGGAGGCCTGTTGTTGCGGGGAACAATCAACGAGCGCCTGCTGAAACTCCTCCACCATCGCCGGGTCCATGACCGCCATTTTGCCATTTTTCAACCGTCGGGTGCCGTTGCCCTGCAACAACTGCTGAACCTCGGCCGCGCTGAATCGGACGCCCGAACCCGAGGTGTAAGCCACTTCAAGTTCAAACCAGTTGTGGCCGCTGGGCGTCACCCGGAACTCCGGCGAAATCCGCTCCAGATTCTGCCGGGTGCTCCGTTCCAGCCGTTCCTCCAGCGTCACCTCCCAGTCCCGCTCGAACCGGGGGTGGTCCCGGACAAAATAGCTGAGCACCCGATCCTGACCAAGAAGCCGCCATCGACCATCGGACTGCGGACCTTGAAATCCCGCCTGCCGCAATCGAACCAGGGCCCGCTGTTCGGAAGCCGGGTCCCGGGTGAGATAATGGGTGGACCGTTCCGGGTCCGGCAACCACGCCCCATCGTCCGAAGCCGTCTGCCCCACGGTCAACACCCGCGCCCCATAGATGCACTGAAGGCGGGCGTCCAATTGAGCCATGCCCCCCGTCAGCTCGAGACGAAACCGCGGAGCCTGTGGCTCGAGACTGAAATCGGATGGGGAGAAATTTGCTGTCACGGTTCCGCCGGCCGCCAGGCGCGGCCACTCCTGCCCGATGAACAGCGGGATTTGAAGCCGGGTGACGGTCATGGGCTTTTGCAGAACCGCGCGGAATGGGCCGGTTAATCCCAGCGGAGCCAGCGTCGCCCCCTCTTTGCTGCTTTTCAGCACCCACCAGGCAGTATCGCCCGCCAAAAGCTGATCTCCCGGGGCCATCGGCTGCGCCATCAACCGAATCTCTCCATTGGACTGAAGATCCGCCTTCAGTGGTGGTGTGACCGGCTGGTGGAGCACGCGTAACGACTGCTGGCGTCCGATGCTCAAACGGGGGTGCCCCACCATCACCGCCAGGATCCCAATAAGGTCTCGCGTGGTGATCTGAAGAATTCCGGGGGTATCCCCCCCGGCGAGCAGTTCCACTGCCTCCAGCAGTTTTTCATCCTCCAGGCTCAACTGATAGGATCCGGACTTCACGAGGGCGCTCAGCGGTGAACGTCCCCGGTCGGTTTTCCCTTCCAGCACCAACTGGACCTTTCCCCGTGCGATGGCCTCGGCCAGGTTCGGCGGAAACAACACATGGACGGCAAGGGACTCTCCATCGGGAGACCGCTTCAATCGAATCGGGTCTTTGACCGGGGGCGTCGGGACGGGGCGGCGTCCCGGCTCCGAAATTTTGGAAGCCGCTGCGGGAGCGGCTGGTTTCAACCAGTGCAGACCCACCGCCACGGCATGGGGGCAGATGGTTCCGGATTCTCGCGACTGACGGCAGGTGCAGAGGTTCTCAACATCTGCCAACCCCTTGATGACCAGTCCGGCGCGATAGGTTGTCTCCCCGGATTGGACCACACCGTTCAGCAGCGGAGGCTTCCAGCTGGAGGAAAGCACCCGGCCCTCGGCCACGAGGAAGCGGGCCAGTTTGACCACCTCCCAACCGGCGGTCTCCTGAAAAAAGCGATCGTTGAGCTGTACGTCAGACATCCCCGATGCCCATGGGACTGTGCGTCACCGGATCCGGTCAGGAACCCCGCGACGAGATTTTCAGACGCTGGGCGACTTCACCGGCCAGGACCTCATAGGCCGCCGCCCCGGCGCTGTAGGCGTCGTACGTGATGATCGGTTGCCCATGGCTCGGAGCCTCCGCCAGGCGGGTGGTCCGAGGGATCACGGTGTCGAAGACCCGCTCCCCGAAATGGGATCGGACTTCGGCAACAACAGTGTTGGCCAGCTTGGTTCGACCGTCGAACATGGTCATCACCACCCCCAGCAACTCGAGGTGCGGATTCAGTCCTCCGTCACGAACCTGCTGTAAAATGCGCGTCACCATGGCAATGCCCTCCAGGGCGTAATACTCGCATTGCAATGGAACAATCAAATAGTCGGCCACGGCGAAGGCGTTCAAGGTGAGAATGCCCAGGGATGGTGCGCAATCGATGACAATGAGATCAAAGTCACCGCCATCCCGAACCGGAATCAGGGCCCGCTTGAGGCCGTTCAAGTAGTCCTCGGTTCGGGCCAGCTCAATTTCGGCCCCACAAAGGTCAAATTCACTCGGAACCATCGAAAGATTGTTCACGGAGGTGGGCCGGATTCGTTCGAGGAGGGTCCCTTCTCCAAGGAGAGGTCGGTAGACGCTCCCTCCTTCGAGTTTTTCCAGCCCAAGACCGCTGGTGGCGTTGGCTTGGGCGTCCAGATCGACCAGAAGAACCCGGATGCCGCGGAGGGCGAGACAGGCACTGAGGTTGACTGCTGTCGTGGTTTTTCCAACACCGCCCTTCTGGTTGGCGATCGCGAGGATGGGAGTAGGCACTGCCGGAGCTTGGAATGGTGCGCGATACAGG
>CAIPFS010000715.1 GCA_903864375.1 uncultured Verrucomicrobiota bacterium | reverse complement strand
GTAATGTGACTGGAGTTCAGACGTGTGCTCTCCGATCTCGGATTTTATTCCTATGGTCATAGCCTTTGACCGTCCGGCGGACCAGACCTGCGACCCGAGCAAGGGGGTCCTGACCATCGGCGTCCAGGCCTATGCCCAGCACGTTTCGGAGAACCTTCACGGAGTCCTGGGTTTCTGGCCTGATGGCAATCTGATCACCCGGGCCGACACCGATGGCCCCAATAACCCGTTGGATCCGCCGTTCGATTCCCGTCTGAAATTGCCGAACCAGTTCACCCTGCGTGGACCGGGCAATGAGAAGTACGTGGCCACTCCGGTCAACGACGCGTACCTGAACAACTGGAATTTCGACAAGGCTGGACACGGATACTTCAACGTGGCGGCGAAGTTGGATGTCCCCTTCTTTGAAGACCTCAAGGTCCATATCCACACCAGCGCCACGAAGGCCGACACCAACGCGCCGGTCTACCTGATGGGCGGGTGGCCGGACAACGGATTTGGTGACGCCAACCACAACTTTTTCACCGAGAATCCCTCTGATCGATCGAATCGCGGCTTTCCAGATGCGGCGGGAGTCACCCCGGACAAGTACCGGTCGGGCTTCAACGCACCGGACGAACATTACCGGGTCCGCGCGCAGCGCACCTGGATCGAGGTGGTCAAGTTCGACTACCCGTTGAAGTGGTCATCCAGCACGCGTGCCTTCCAGTCGTTTGTCCCGGTAAAGAACGACTTGCTGGTGCTGAACGTGGAGCATCAAATCAAGTACCTGAGCGCGCTCAATGCCGAGCTCAAGTTCGGCGCCCAGTTCGAGCTGATCCCCCAGGCCAACCTCGCCAACCTCGCATTTGATCAACTCGGCGGGCTTGAAAAGAAGCTGGAGGGAATCATTTCGGCCCAGGTGGTCAACACCGGCATGAAGGCCATCAACGAGCTGCTGGATGCGCAACTGCACAACCTGCTCGACAAGGCCCTGCAAGCCACGGTCGACCCGGTGATTGACAATCTCTACAACCAATTGGAGAGCAATTACGATCACGCGCTCAAGAAATTCAATGTCCCGCCCATCAGTGTCATCAGCCCGCTGACCACCAGTGGTGCCGCAGGCTCCATCCTCGCCGAATTGAAGAAGATCGGTGACGGCACCGCTGCGGTGGCCGGCCTCACCAAGGAGGTCGCGGACCGCCTCGGACAGGCCATCGCCGCCGTTGATGAAATCAATTCCTTCGTGGGAAGCGACGGGGCCGACCGAGGCAAGATTGAGGGCTTCATCAAAAACATCGCTGAGGACGTCGGCTCCATCTTCAGCTCCCCCGATTTTGCCAAGCAGGTGGATGATTTCCTGAAGACAGTGGACCCCACGCTGGACGACCTGCATGGCATCCTCAACAACCTGAGGGCGGTGCTGGTGCAGGCCAAAGCCAATGCCGATGCAGGGAACGGATTTGCCCAGGAACTGAAGACGAAGCTGGCGTCCGCCACCGCTGAGTTCACCACGGTCGCGAACCAAATCCAGACCGACTACAGCCTGCTCTTTGGTGGTTTCAAGCCCGGGCTGGACGATCCGTTCAAGCAATTCACCGCTGCCGACCTCAAGGCCAAGTTGAGGAAGATTCTTGAAGACAAGCTCTTCGGATCGCAGATCGCCACCATCATCCATCACACCCTTCAGCAGCAGTTCTACGATCTGAATGCCAGCATCCGGGAGGCAATGGACTCGGTGTTTGCCCAGGTCAACCAAACGTTGCGGGATCTCCTGGCCCAGACGTTGTCCTCGGTGTCCGACGGTTTCGAAAACATGTCCGACGGCGGAGGCAAGGGGACTCCGTCCGGCGTCATGGCGGCGGGCCGGATCGACGGCTACGCACACATCGTCGGCGACTCCCTCAGTGAGTTGCGGCTCGACATCAAAGCCAAGCTGAAGGTGCCGGACGAGATGAAGCTCAATGCCTATCTTCGCATCCGGGAATTGAATTCGGCCAACACGGCCGCGGGATGTCTGCCCCCGGGTGGAAAGGCAACCGAGGTGACCCTGGGAGCCAAGGACGTCAACCTGGATTGGATTTCACCGGACATGAAGGCCAACGTGGACGGCAAGTTCACCTTCGGCGAGGTTCCATCGATTTATCTGGCGGGCCTCGGGGTGGGCTTCGAACTGACCGGTCCGCTGAAATTCCAGACCTTCACCATCACGTCGCTCGGAGCCTCGATGGGCTTTGGCCTGACCGAGAACTACTTCAGCGGGGAGTGCGGGGTCGAGTTCAATGGCTACAAGGGCAAGGGGGGCATTTTCTTCGGCAAGACCTGCACCCTCGACGCCCTCTTCTGGGACAAGGATGTCACCCAGATTTTGGGAACACCCCCGTTCACCGGAGCGTACGCCTACGGGGAAATCTGGGTCCC
>CAIPFS010000714.1 GCA_903864375.1 uncultured Verrucomicrobiota bacterium | reverse complement strand
GGCGCGTGGAATGGCTGGTCCTGGCATTCCTTGTGGGGACCGGCCTGCTGTTTCTGACTGCCCTCGGCTGGTGGCTGAAGACCACCGGGGATTCCCGCGGCTGGTTTGTCATTGAGGTGCCGTACTACACCTACCTCGAAAATGCAGGAGCCATCCGGGAGGGGACACCCGTCAAGATGATGGGCTTCACCATCGGAAAGGTGGACAGTGTCACCACCGCAGAAGACAACCCGTATAATCGGTCCATGAGGTTTAACGTTTATGTTCATTTTCTCGTCCGGGAGCCGTACTACGGCTACATCCATAGCGATTCCATCTGCCGACTGGGGGGAACAGGCGTGGACCTCCTCGGTGGGTCCTGGTTGGAACTAACCCGGGCCGAGGGACGGGGTATTCCCACGGTTGTCACCAGCAATGCCATCCCCGAGGTCTTGAACGACCAGTTTGCCTATAAGGCACCGTCGGCGGAGCGGACCAACAAATACCTCGTTTATCGTCCATTCAAACGCCGGGATTCCGGCTATTTCATGGCCACAGTCCAATCGGTTTCGTTGATGGACAACGCGGAAGACACCGTGGCGCTGGTGCGGGAGGCGCTTCCCGGATTGACCAATGCCATCGCCAGTATCCTGGGAGATTTGCGGGGGATCACGGCAGATTTACGTCCTGCTCTGGCCAGACCCGGCGGTTTGGGCGAACTGGTCATTCCAACGAATATCGTTCGCGGCCTTGAAACGACCCTGAACGACCTCCATCGCACTCAGGAAAATCTGCAACCGGTCATGACCAATGCCGGTGTGACGCTGGCCATGGCCACGGAAACCGCCCGCGAATTGAAACCGTTGTTCCTTCAGGTTCAGGGGGCGGTTTCCAATGTCCAGGCACTCGTGGTCTCTTTGGAATCACAGGTGACCAGCACCAATCTGGTGGGAAACTTCAGCCGCTTGGCGGACAAGGCCGCACTATTGGCAGACACCACCGACACGCTGATGCGCCATCACTGGTTGTTTAGATCCGCGTTCAAGACCAACGAGCCATCATCCAATTTCCAGCCGAGACAGCAGAATAACGAACTGATGGATCGGCGCCGATTTTAGGCCTTTGAGTAAATCGTAAAGACCTCCCCCACCCGACCAGGAGCCTCCGGTCACCTCGCAAAAGCACGCACGGGAAAACGCTGCTGCAGGCCAACCCTTCAGCCTGCTTTCCGAACCACGTGCATCGACATCATTCCGCCCAGTAAATGGACCATTTTCCCGTCGGCGGCACCCAATCCGGCCAGCTTCGATTGAATCACCGTCTGGCCGGGGTAGTGCAGCAGGGACTCCAGGATGTAGGCATAGGCCTTGGCGTCCCGCGCAAACAAAAAGCCGTAAACCGGGAGCGCCAACCGAAGGTAACCAAACCAGAGCCAGCGCAACGGAGCCGATTCGGGTTTGCCAAATTCCAGGATCAGCAAGGTGCCACCGGGCCTGAGAACCCGGACCAATTCGCGAAGTCCTTGATCCACATCGGCCAGGTTCCTCAGCCCATAGGCCACGGTCACCACGCTGAAGCTCGCATCAGCAAATGGCAGCTGAAGGGCGTCCCCATGAACAAATCGGACAGGGCGGGCACCCGGTCGCTGGGATCCCCGACGACGGGCTACCCTCAGCATCGGTTCGTTGAAATCAATGCCCGTGGTTTCATAGCCGCGGTCGGCAAGAGCGAGGGTTAAATCACCGGTTCCACAACAGACATCCAATGCCTGACGATCCGGTCCCGCCGGAGCCAGCTTCACCAACCGATGCTTCCACCAGCGGTGCAATCCAAAACTTTGGATGTCGTTGATCAGATCGTATCGGGACGCGATACTTGAAAACAGTTCGGACACCCGCTGCGCTCGTTCCTGGCCTTGGACGTAGTAACTCACAGACCCGGTTAAACTAGCCCGAAATGACCGCGGCAACAACCGCACCCGCCCCGCCAACCGCCTTTCTTCCATGCTTCTCCCCCTCCACTCGGCGCGTCAGGCCTTGTTCGAAGGAATTTCCGCCCTTCCGCCGATCCGTGAATCCCTTTGGCTCGCATCAGGCGGGGTTAGCGCCGAGGAGGTCCATTCGATTGTTCATCTCCCTCCATGGGATGCCTCGGCCATGGACGGTTATGCCGTCCGCGCCGAAGACCTGACCCGCACACCTCGGCGATTGAAGCAGGTGGGAGGCACCGTTGCGGGCGATGCCCCGGGAAATCCACTTCAATCGGAGGAGTGCCGCCGAATCTTTACCGGCGCTCCCCTGCCTCCGGGGGCCGATGCGGTTGTGATGCAGGAAGATGCGGAGATCGATCTGAATCATCCTGGGACCATTCTATTTCGCGAATCGATTCGCCCCTGGGAGAACGTCCGGTTTTGCGGGGAGGACGTTGAATCGGGAAAGAGGATTGTATCCCGGGGAGTTCGTCTTCACGCCCAACATCTGGCCATCCTGGCTGCCTGCGGGTTTGAAACCGTTGCCATCCATGGCCGCCCGAGAGTGGCGCTTCTCGCCAACGGGTCCGAACTTCAACTTCCCGGTAAACCCCTTGCACCCGGCCAAATTCACGAGAGCAATCGTGTGATGCTGGACGCTTTGGTTCGAGGAGTCGGCGGAGTGCCGGTTCCGTTGGATATCGTTCCCGACCATTTGTCCGACATTCAAGCGGCGCTGAACTCCGGGTTGAAGGAATCAGACCTGGTGGTCACTTTGGCAGGTGCCTCCGTGGGCGATGCCGATTTCGTCAAAGCGGCTGTGGAAGGTCTGGGGGGGACCGTTCGTCTCTGGAAGATAGCCATCCGTCCGGGAAAGCCATTTTTCATCGGATCGGTCGGTAAAAAGCTGGTTCTTGGACTGCCCGGAAATCCGGTCTCCGCCTTTGTCACCGCCATCCTGCTGGTCCTGCCAGCGCTTCGACGGCTGCAAGGTCTGGCAGATTGTGGACCTTTTGAGTTACCCGGTGAACTGGCGGAACCCATGTCCAATCATGGAGACCGGGACCATTACGCTCGGGTGATCCGGGACCCGCTTGGAATGGTTCGATCCGCCGGTCCGCAGGCATCCCATCGACTGGCATCGCTGGCCATGGCCAACGGACTTGTACGTATACCCGCTGGTACAGAATGGACGGCAGGCACGGCGGTGCAGGTGATTTCAATTCACGGGGAGTAACCAACGACATCGTTGAATCAGCTAACCGTTTAAACAACGGTGTGGAAGGAATGGGTTCATAACGAGGCATATAGGGCGCGGAGGTGGGGTAAAAACGGGTC
>CAIPFS010000713.1 GCA_903864375.1 uncultured Verrucomicrobiota bacterium | reverse complement strand
TAGACCACATCGATGGCAATGTTACCATTTCGTAACCCCATCGACATCCGGTAGGCAGACGTTATGGCTAGGTACTCACCCATCATGGCAAAAGTACTGGTCGTGGACGATGAACCCGACGCTGTAGAGTTGGTCAGCTTCAATTTGAAGGCTGCGGGTTACGAGGTCGTCACGGCTGACGATGGCAACGAAGCCATCAAGCGCGCCCGTCAACATGCCCCGGACCTGGTCCTGTTGGACGTGATGCTGCCGGAGGTGGATGGCCTGGAGGTCTGCAAACTCCTGCGCCGGGATCCCGTCACCTCCGGGGTACCGATCATCATGCTCACCGCTAAAGCGGCGGAAATTGACCGCGTCCTCGGCCTGGAACTGGGAGCAGACGACTACATGACCAAGCCGTTCAGTCCACGTGAACTGATCCTTCGCGTCAAAAACCTCCTCAAGCGCCGTCAGGCCGCTGATGAAAAGCTAGAAACCTTGAGTATCGGGGATTTGTGCATCGACATTCCTCGGCACCTCGTGACCGTCGCCCGAAAGCGCATCGATTTGACCGCGACGGAATTCAAGTTGCTCACCACGCTGGCCATGCGGCGTGGACGCGTTCAGTCCCGTGAGCAATTGCTCCGCGATGTCTGGGAATACGACAATATCATCGATACCCGAACCGTCGATACCCACATGCGGCGCCTGCGGGAGAAGCTCGGCGGTGCCTGCCGCTACCTCGATACCGTCCGCGGTGTCGGGTACCGCTTTGTCGAAAACTGACACGGTCCGGAGCGTGATCCATCCCATGGGAGTCGATCGGTTGCATGCCTCCATCCATGGGAACCTTCTGGAGAACTGACCTTTGGACTCTTACTGGTTCATCCTTGTCGGTTTGACGGCGGGAGTCGGGACCTTTTTCACGCTCTGGCAGGGACGGAGGGCTCAAAAGGCACAGGAGCAATTGCGGAAATGCCAGAATGAGCTGTCGGAACTTCGCTCGGCACGACACACCGCCCTTGCCGAAGAGCAGGCCAAACAACAGACCGTCTTCAACAGCATGGTCGAGGGATTGCTCATTCTCGACGAGGATGGCCGGGTTCAGTTCGCCAACCCAACCCTGGGCCAGCTTTTTTCCCTGAATGGCGAGATTCGGGGTCGCACCCTGCTCGAGGCACTGCGACTGCACGAACTACAGGGGGTTGCCGAACGTGCGACGCGCGAAGGTCGGGTCACGGGCTTTGAGTTGGTCCTTCCGGGTAACTCCGGGCGGGTCCTTCAAATCAACGCGGCCAGCCTCCGGGAGCCGGGGCGTACCCACGCCGGTTCCGTCCTGGTCTTTCACGACCTGACCCGGCTTAAGCAGTTGGAAAATCTCCGAAAGGATTTTGTCGCCAATGTCAGCCATGAGCTGCGCACGCCATTATCCCTGATCAAAGGTTATGTCGAAACGCTGCTGGATGGCGCCAAGGATGATCCCGCCATCGCCGTTCGGTTTCTGCAAACCATCGAGAAACACACCGACCGGCTGACCTTCCTGATTGAGGACCTGCTCTCCATCTCAAGTCTCGAGTCCGGGCAGGTGGTGCTCAACCTGCAGCACATTGACCTTCATGATGAATGCGAGCAGGCGATCAGCGATCTCACCGCGCGCGCTTCCGACCGGGAGGTGACCATCGCCAATGAGGTGGATCCCGTTCTTCGGGTCCGTGCGGACGGAGATCGACTTCAACAGGTTCTGTTCAACTTGATCGACAACGCCATCAAATACGGGCGGGTCGGGGGCACCGTGAGACTGGGCGCACGCCCCCTCAACGCCAGCACCATCGAAGTCTGGGTCATGGACGATGGACCAGGAATTCCCGGGGACGCCATCGAGCGCGTGTTCGAGCGGTTTTATCGGGTCGACCGGGCTCGATCGAGGGAACAGGGCGGTACCGGACTTGGATTGAGCATTGTCAAACACATCATCCAGGTCCACGGAGGCGATGTCCGACTGGTGAGTGAACCGGGAAAGGGTGCCACTTTCTATTTCACATTGCCTGTAGGCGCCGAGCCTCAGGTCAATATCTGAAGCGCTGTTCGAATGACGCTATTCCTGAGGCGCTACCGACTTCCAGGAATCGGAGGTGGGGCATTCAATTTCTTGTAGACCCACGTCTCGATCGGCCGAAACGGGCGCAGCCATCGATAAAATGGGGAGTAGACCAGCCGGAGGCGAACCAGCGACAGCAGCATATTGAGCGAGGTCTTGAGGTTGAACACGACCTTCGAACCACTCTGGTCGTTCCATTCCGTGGCAACTTCGTTGATCTTAAATCCCGATCGTTTCAGGGAATAAAGCAGGTTGACGTCGAATGCGAGGTCGGCCAATTGGAGCCGGGTATGAATCGCCTGGATGGCACGCCGGCTCATGACCTTGGCTCCACACTGGGTATCTTTGATCCCCATGCCGAAAAAAGCTTCGACAAAACCGTGAAAGAGCCGGCTGGCAAACTGACGGCGCTGTGGCTGTGCATGGGTGATCCTGGCTCCAGGAATCCAGCGTGACGCAATCAGACAGTCGGCCTCACCGGCGACCAGGCGAACGACAAGGTCATGGAAAACCTGCGGAGGCGTTGCCCCATCCGCATCCACATAACCGATCAAATCCGCCAGCGGCGCGAGCTTGAGGCCCTCGATCAATGCGCCCCCCTTTCCAATCCGTCCGGAGAATTCCAGATGCGAGATGCTGAGGTATTTTTGTTCCGCCGCCCGGACCACTCCGATCGTGTCGTCCCGACAACCATTCAGGACAACCACCAACCGGACCCGACCGGGGTAGTGGTGATAAAAGTACTCCGCGTACCGCGTCAGGACGGGACCAATGCGCTTCTCTTCATTGTAAGCCGGAATCAGCAGAACCAGACTGGGGGCTGTGGCACTCAAATGAGGGGTGAGCATCTCCGAAATTCCATTGAAACCGCAAGCGTTGAAGCCATGCCAGTTCTGCGCACCGGCTTCGGGCGGACGCTCCCGTGACCGAACCTCAGACGCGGTCCTTGAACCCGCCCGCGAAGTCGCTATCGTCCCAATCCATGAAGTGGGTTCGATTCGCCGCGTTGATCGCTCTGGGGCTTGTGCTGCGAGGCATCCCAGCCTCCGCACAACAACAGATTCTCAACGGCGTGGCCGCTGTCGTTAATGACAAGGTCATCACCAAGGATGACGTCGAGCAATTCTCCCTCCGTGCACTCCAGGCTGCCGCACGACAGACGCGAACCCAGGAAGCCTTCGAGCAAAAGCAGATCGAAATCTTCCGCGACAGCCTTGAGATCCTGATCGAACGGGAACTGATTCTTCGGGAATTTGAGACGGCAGGCTACAATCTTCCGGAAACCATCATCGAGGATTACGTCAACCAGCAGGTGCGCGAAGAGTTCGGCGACCGCATCTCCCTCGTGAAGACGCTGCACCAGCGGAACCAAACCTTTGAAAGCTACCGCAAGGATATCCGAGATACCTTTGTCATCACCACAATGACCCGGAAAAACGTCACCCAGACGCTGGTGATTTCCCCCAAGCGGATAGAAAAGTTCTACCAGGAGAATCTCAGCCGCTATCAGGTGGGTGATCGCGCCAAAGTCCGTGTCATTGTCGTCGAAAAAGCCCGCCATGCCCGGGGTGAACCGTTGCGAATCGCCACCGAAGCCACCCGCCGGGCTCGTGCAAGCGAGGACTTTGGTAAACTGGCGGACGAACTGTCCGATGACGCCCGGAGAAACAAGGGTGGCGACCGTGGATGGGTCGAAAACAAGGAAAGCGATCTTCGCAAGGAACTGCGCGATTTTGTCTTCCAGGGGAAGGCGGGCGACGTCAGCGATCCCATCGACGCCGAGGGAGCCATTTTCGTCGTCAAGATCGAGAATCGAGAACTGGCCCACCAGCGTCCGTTGAGCGAAGTGCGGGAAGAGGTGGAACAGACCCTGAAATCGGTGGAAACCGAGCGGTTACGAAAGAAATGGATCGCCAAGCTCAAGGCGAAATCCCTGGTAAAGTACTTCTAGATCTGTGGCCGGGGACGCTTTTCCTCTCCTCTCTTCGCGACTCCGCTCCTGGAAAATAGGCGTCACCCTGGGGGACGTCACAGGCATTGGCCCGGAGGTCTCGCTGAAGGCGCTGCAACACCTCCAAGGCACGAGCGATGTTGAGTACGTCCTGATTGGCGACGTGGAAGCGGTAAAACAAACGAGTCAGCGGCTGGGAATCCCCTGTCCACCTGTCATCGAATCGCTTCAGGACCCGTTTCAAGGGCCCCTTGTCATCTGGCGGCCACCCGGCCCGGCGTTTACGGCTCCCCTGACCCCCGGTTGTCCCGAAGCCGCGGTTGCAGCCGTCGAGTGGCTGCGGGCCGCCGGGATGGCCTGCCTGACAGGTCTTTTGGACGGCGTTGTCACAGGGCCGGTCAGTAAAGAAGCCATACTTCGAGCAAATATTCCGTTCGTCGGACAGACTGAATTCCTGTCCCACTTATCCGGACCTGTTTCCACTGGAATGATGCTGCTGGGTCCGGATGACCGGGAGCGCTGGCTGAGGGTCTTGTTGGCAACCACCCATCTCCCGCTAAAGAACGTCGCATCGAGTCTGAGCATCCAGGGCATCCGCGCCAGTCTTCAACTGGCTTTCCAGGCCTGTCGCGAATTGGGCCTGCCACGCTCAAGCATCGGTGTCTGCGGCCTTAATCCCCATGCGGGGGAAGGCGGAAAAATGGGTACCGAGGAAGTCGAAATCATCCAACCGGCCGTGGAACAGGCCCGAGCTGATGGAATCCATGTCTCAGGTCCGTTTCCTGCGGATACCTTGTTTCATCGCGCCTATCGAGGCGAGTTTGACGTGGTGCTCGCCATGTACCATGACCAGGGTCTGGTCCCCCTCAAAATGGTGGCTTTTGACTCGGGAGTGAATTGGACGGTTGGATTGCCGTTTGTCCGGACCTCTCCCGACCACGGCACCGCCTATGATATCGCTGGAAAGGGAGTGGCCAATCCTTCCAGCATGTTAGCCGCTCTGCGGCTCGCCCATCAATTGCTCAAAGCCAGAGCCATCCCCGCCCCGCTGGACGTCAAGTAATCCGATAATCTGATTGCTTCCTTCGCACCAGCCCTCATGTTTCCTGTCCAGTTGGCAACGGGACGTGGCTCAGCCTGGTAGAGCGCTTGGTTTGGGACCAAGATGTCGCAGGTTCAAATCCTGTCGTCCCGACCATCTGTTCCTCCCCTCGGGCTGATATCAGATTATCGCCCCACCGCCTTCAGCGGTCATCGATTCCCGAAACGTCTTTTTCCCCCCAATCCCTGAATCCTCCGATCATCGAACCCTCGATCATCGGACGACTTTCAGGGAGCCATCGACGGAGGCCTCGACCTCCTGGGCGGAGAGTGGAATGGGATACTGCTGGGAGGTGCCCCCGGGCCAGGCAACGCTGAGCACCAG
>CAIPFS010000712.1 GCA_903864375.1 uncultured Verrucomicrobiota bacterium | reverse complement strand
TCACTTTCTCCGAGCCTCTATGAACGGGACGCGTACCAGGCCATTCTGAGGAAACATCCCAATCAGGTTTCCGGGATCCGATATGACGTTCGCTGGCGCGGCGCACTGCCCGAAGGACGCAAGCTTCACCTGCGTCTGTCGCTGCGGACGATGAAGGCGGACGCAACGGAGCCGATTATTCTGGAGCAGGAACTCACTCCCGGTTGGTTTCCCGGAAGCCATTGGGCCGGGATATCGCTGACCGGAACCGCCTACCGGACGGCGGGCGAGATTCAGGCCTGGAAGGCGGAACTATTGGATGGCCAGACGACCGTGGCCCACCAGGAATCCTTTCTTTGGTAACCGCATCATGAACCCATCCTCCCGCCTCAGCCCGCCGGTCCTGGTTTCTCGCTCCCGCGCCCGCGTACCGGCAGCCTATTCCGACGACATTGAACAGTTGCTGATTTCAGCTCCCCGGATTCGCAGCCGGGTCACCGAGATGGCGAGGGTCATCGCCGAGGATTACCACGGGAAACGTCTGGTCGTGGTGGCCCTGCTCAATGGAACGATCCTGTTTCTGGCCTACTTGATCCGTCATTTTGAGTTTCCCTTGAGCATGGACCTGATTGGCGTCAGCTCCTACCGCGGTGGAACCTCATCGGGGGAACTGGAATACACCAAGCGCCTCAAACTGGACCTTCGAGACCAGCACGTTCTGGTGGTCGATGACATTCTGGATACCGGAAAAACCCTTTGTGCTGTCAAAGCTGAGCTGGCCAGACAACATCCGGCAAGCCTTCGGACCTGTGTGTTGCTGGACAAGCCAGACGGACGCAAGACCGATTGCGAGGCCGACTATGTCGGTTTTATTGTGCCGCACCTTTTTGTCGTGGGCTACGGACTCGACTACGATGAGCGCTATCGGAACCTGCCGTTCGTCGGGGTGCTCCGCCCGCATGTGTACGGACCAGGATCGGCTCCATGACGATGACCGTGGCCGTTCAGTTCTGGTCCTATTTTGCCTCCCTCACCGGGACCCGCTCCGTGGAGGTCGAGGTGCCGGGCGGAAGTGTGGTGGGTGAGCTTCTTGACGCGATTTACCAGCGCTTTCCGGCTTTGATCCCCTTTCGATCGTCGACCTTGATCGCGATCCATCTCGATTACGCCGCCGAGGCGGATCCACTCCCCGCAGGAGCCGTGGTCTCCCTTTTTCCTCCCGTCCAGGGAGGCTGACGGTATGGAGCGCTGGCTGAGCCTGAGCGAATCCTCCATCGACGAGGCAGCCCTGGTGGGATCCCGTTCCGCCTCCTCCACAAGCGGTGCGGTGCTCTGTTTTTCCGGAGTCGTTCGTGGCCTTGAGCAGGATCAACCGGTCGATGGAATCGACTACGAAGTGTTCCGGGCCATGGCGGAACGCCAGTTCCACCTCCTGCTGGACGAGATGGAAGCCCGATGGCCGGTGGAATCGATTCGACTGGTGCACCGGGTGGGACGCGTCCCCACTGGCGAAACTTCTCTTTGGGTTGAAGTCAGAACCCCTCACCGGGGGGAATCCTTTGCCGCCCTGGCGTGGCTGATTGAGCAAATGAAGCGGCGGGTTCCCATCTGGAAGCACCCATATCCCTAGAGGGGACAAAATGACTTTGTCTTTAAGCGCCCGGGTCTGCATGCCCGGACGTTGCAGGAAGGGGGAACTGTGTTACGGTGCCTCACGGTCGATAAAAAACCGACCCGATTATCCATGACGAGTGCCACGCACGACGCCCGGGTTGTCCCCGGAATGTCCCGAAAAAACCTTTCCGACAAGCAGAGCGAGCCGGATTTTCGCCAACTTCGCATCGACAAGGTCGGTGTCCGCGGATTGCGATTTCCGGTTCAGGTCCGCGACAAGTCCACGCATTCCCTGCAGAACACGGTGGCCCTGCTGGGTTTGTTCGTGGATCTTCCGAAAGAGTTTAAGGGAACCCACATGAGCCGCTTCGTGGAGGTTCTCAACGAGCATGGGAGCGTCATTCACGTGGAAAACATCCCGGACATCCTTCGGGCCATGCAACTCCGGCTCCACGCGGTGAATGCCCATCTGGAAATGGAATTCCCGTTCTTCCTGCTGAAGCGTGCCCCCGTCTCCGGCAAGGAGGGGATGATGGATTACACCATCCGGTTCGACGCTGCACTCCGGGGCCAGGAATTGGATTTTGTCCTGACCGTCAAATGCAACGTCACCACCCTCTGTCCCTGCTCCAAGGCGATTTCCAAGTACGGGGCCCACAATCAGCGGGGCGAAGTGACGGTCAGTGTTCGTTCCGGCGGAATCGTCTGGATTGAAGACCTCATTGCCCAAATCGAGGCCAGCGGTTCCAGTGAAATGTATTCCCTGTTAAAGCGGGAGGACGAGAAAGCAGTGACCGAACGGGCCTACGAGAATCCGGTCTTCGTCGAGGACC
>CAIPFS010000711.1 GCA_903864375.1 uncultured Verrucomicrobiota bacterium | reverse complement strand
TTTCCCGCCTGATCCAGATCATCCGTCAGAAGATCGCCACGAATGCCCATCAGATATCCAACCACACACCAGAGGTGAAGAAAGGCCTCCTTTTGTTCGCGGCTCATCCGGCAGCCGATGGCGTCCAATCCCCGGGGAATGACGAGGGAAAACGTCAGAAGGGTGAAGGCCATGTCTTCCTGATTGATCGGCCTTCCGAATTCAGGATTCCACGGCGGCAACCGGTTGGCGAAGTGCTGAAGGTTGGTGGTGGAATCCGTCGGACCGGGCGCTGCTGGCGGATTCAGAACGTACCGCATCGCGGCGTGCATGAACCGTACCTTTCGGGCATCGCAAAACCCCTTGCCCCAAAGAAAACGCCGTCGCTGATAATCCGCAGCCACGTTCAATTGATTAATGACCGTTTCCATGGCCGGGCCTCCCTCCACGGGTTCACCACTGGCGGGGGCGGTCACGTACGCCGACTGGGATCCCGCGCGACAATAGCTGCCACCACTCACCGTCCACTCGCCCCCGAGGACCAGGGAGAGCGCCACCGCAAACAGTTTTTGATCATCATCCCGATGATCCACCACCATTTCGAGGCCCGAAGGCTGCATCACCCGGTCCAGCATCAGCGCTGTCTCGTAGATGCGCTGAAAAATGTATTTGGAGTCCTTCAGTTTTTCCGTCCTATAGAGCACGTTGATCCCCCGTTTCATGAGATAACAGGACGGCAGACTGGCGGTGCACAGGATCGCCAGCATGGGTAAACCGAACTCAAACCAAAGCGCGGATGCCATCCTCATTTTCACGGGATCCACCCAGTCCGGAGCCTGAGGCGGCATGAAATAATCGCGGAATTCCAGCGGGTACTCTTTGAAACAGTGGGCAAAATCGGAGTCCGGGGTGAACAGCAATTCCGGATGCTCCATGAGCTTGGAGACCAATTCGACCAGATGGTCGTACGCGATCCCGGGCATTCCCGGTGGCATGGTTCCCGCGCCGTACAGCCTCGATGCCATGGCTTCCGCCTCAGGATCGGAAAAATTCCGGAGGTCATTCAATTCCCCGGGTGTCCATGGCGTCGTGCGAAATGGTATTCCGTGGCCTACTTTTCGGTGGTTGGGACGATGCCCCAGCCACGGCTGCCGCCGCGGCATTCGGCGCATGGAAAAAGGAAAGGCATCCTCCAACAGCAATCGATGGAGTTCCTGGAGATCGACCCCTGCGGCAACACCATTGGAATCCTTCGCCGATTTCCACTGCTGCAGCAGTTCCTCTGTCTCCGGGCGAAGGTTGCTGCTGGGAAAATGAAGCCAGTCCATGCAGACGGGGTGGTTGATCACCCGGTTCAACTCGCTGATCAACCGCGATCGGAAATCCAGAGATTCCTCGGCACGTGGGTCCTTTAGCGCGTCGATCGTCGCCTTTTCGAATCGCTCCAGAAGCCACAGCACCGATCCGGTATCGCCTCGAAATCGCCGGACAATCAGCGACCAATCGGTGATGTCGACGAGGTCCAGAAGCGGAGAAGCACCGGTACTCCACGGGGTTGGTGGACTTGGGTTGGATGGGGCCATCGGTTGCCTGAAAGATTCGTGGAATCGACGTTTGCAGACTTTCCGTCTGATATTGGATTAGCGCCTTCAGCCTCAGGAGGAAACGCTCGTACCGCAAGCATAAATCCCTAGGGACCTCCAGAGCTTTTTCTTGCCAGCTCTCGGCTCGTTGCGGAAGCATTGCTCACAGTTTCTTATCTTTCCAGCTCCACAGCCGTCAGAATATGGGAGAATACTATAAGACCAACGCCCGCAAGCTCACGTTCGCCGAATTGAAAAGCTATGGCCGCCCATGGGATGCCGCAGCGGCCTGGATTGGTGCCCGCATGGGCCTTCCTGTTCTCCGGACGTCGGGCTCAAAACGTGTTCAGGACTTTCACGAACTCGAGCTGGATGCCCATCGGTTTCCTTCGGAGGCCATTGCCGCCCTTCAGCCAACGATCGAGCGATTCCAAAATCTGGGATTTCGGACGGAGAGGTACTTTCGGCTCGCCACACTCCGCCAGGACGTTTTCCAAGGAGTGGTCCACCTGACCCACGAGTCAGGTCATCTCACGGCGGTTCTCTATTATACCTACAATCCACTGCCCAAGGTACCAACATCCAGAATCCACTTCATCGTCCTCAGCGAACTCAGCGACGGCACCCTCCTCGTCTCCAGCAATGACCGCCCCCGCCTTCGATTGCCCCCGGAACTGAAGGTCCACCGGCAGGTGGATGGCAGCCCGGAGGAGCTCCTCAACCTGCATCAGCGCCAGATGACTGCGCATTCTTCAGGAAGTTTCGTCAGCGCAATTCCTGGTTCCGACGACGCGGTAAGCAGGTGGTACCGCTACGAACGGATGATTTATGAATTCCGGGTTGCCAGCGGGGTATTCATCCCCATTCCCCCGAAGGAAGTGGAACAGATGATGCTGGCCAACCAGGCCGCCAGCGATTCCTCGATGAGTGGACATCCGGAACACGCCAGCGCCCTGGTCGAGTTGGAACTTCTCCAGAATCAAAAAGCGTCCTGGAGTAGTGCCGTCGTATTACTGGTTGTTTCAGCCCTGGTGTATTTTGCCAGCGGTTCGCGCACGGAATCGCTCCGTTATCTGGTCATTTTGATCCCGGTTCTGTTTCTCCACGAGACGGGCCATTTTCTGGCGATGCGCCTTTTTCGCTACCGCAATCTGAGAATGTTTTTCATCCCTTTCTTCGGAGCGGCGGTGACTGGACAGAATTTTAATGTGAGTGGATGGAAGAAGGTGGTCGTCTCATTGATGGGTCCCGTTCCGGGAATCCTCATTGGAACAATCCTTGCCATTCTCAACTTGCGAGACCCCTCCGAGAGATTGGCCAGTGTGGCCTCCGTCCTCCTTTTGCTGAACGGGTTCAACCTTCTCCCCATCCTTCCCCTCGACGGCGGGTGGGTGGTCCATGCCCTGATCTTTTCCCGTCACGCCGTCCTTGAAGTCATCTTTCGTGCACTCGCGATCATCGGACTGGGTTATCTGGCCCTCACTTCCAGTTCCATTCTTCTGGGCTACGTCGCCCTGAACATGGCCATGACGCTACCCACCACCTACCGGTTGGGACAAATCGCCTCCCGGTTACGCAGGCAGGGACTGTCACCTTTTTCACAAGACAACCAGTCCATTCCCCACGATGCCGCAGTGACCATTTTGGACGAAATCCGTCGCGTCTTCCCAAAACTCACCAGCGCAAAAACCGCGGCCACTCACGCTCTGAGCGTCTTCCAATCCATCAATGCCCGACCGCCAGGCTGGCTGGCCACCTCCGGACTCTTGCTTGGATACCTGGGAAGTCTGCTGATCGCCATTGTCGTCGGCAGCTTCATGATGGTCATGAGCCGCCCTGGTTTTTGGGACGGCAAGGTAGAGCCTCAGACAGACACTCTCCCCCGTCCGTTCGCTTGTGAGAGTATCGATGCCGACAACCTCCGCCTCGATGCCAAAACCAATGGAATTCCCGCCGTGACCGTGATTGCCCACTTCAAGGATCGCTTCGCCGCTGCCGACGCGAGGAAATCGATTCAAGACCAGGGACTTTCCAGCAATCACATCGCCGTATTTGGAGAATCCCTTCTGTTGTCTGTACCCCGATCATCCGAGGGGCGGTACCGAAAGCAAATCACCGCATTGGGCGGGGATGAGAAATCGCTGGAAGTCAGTGACACGAATCAGGTGGTTTACCTTTCGCTCACCTGGCCGTTGGTCCCTGCCGACGCGAGCAATGCTGTTGAGGAGGAATTAAGGGACTATTTTGAAAACCTGATGCCAGCCACGAGTGGGACCCCCTTGTTGATTCCCCCCTGGATTTTGCCTGACCCACGAACTCCCGAGCAGAAGGCCGACCAGACCAAGGCACGACGAAGCCTCCGGAGGGCTCGTAGCGTGCAGTCAACTCCTGAAACGGCAGCCGTTGTGAAACAACTGACCGGGAGCTTGAAGACGGCAGCATCCAATCCCGACAAAACCGAGAGAGATCGGCTTGTGGAGAAGCAGAAGGAGTTAATCACAACGGATCAGCAACGCCAATTGCTGGCACTTCAGTCCGATGCATCCGGATCAATCGATGCCGTGACGGTTCAACTCTATGCGCGTCTGCAATCCGAATCGGTCGGAACCAACGAAACCGAGCGGGCGGATTTGACCGCCCGACTGAATGCTCGTCTGGGCGTCTTGAATCCACCGGAGAATGCTCAAGACCAATCGTCAGCGGTCGAGACTCCTTTCGGGGGCTGGATCGCTCGAACAAAATCCGAAATCGGACTCTACGACCTACCGTTTTCAAATGGACTCGAAGGGGCTCGCCCAATTATTCGCTGGTTGTGCGGTCACGGCATCACCAACCTCAGCTACACTCTCTGGATTGAAGAATAGAAAACATCTGAAGTTGGACTCCTATCAGTTGTTCGCCACCTGTTGCAATTGCGCTTGGGAATCGATCATCAGGTTGCCGTTCACGACCACCTTCTCGCCTTCCGCCAA
>CAIPFS010000710.1 GCA_903864375.1 uncultured Verrucomicrobiota bacterium | reverse complement strand
GGTCTCCGAAGTGACCTTCTATGCCTCAGCCCTGAGCGATGCCCAGATTGAGGCACACTATCAGGCTGCCCTGTACGGAACGAATTCGGCACCCCAATTCATCGAACAACCGGTCTCACAAACCGTTGTCGTGGGGCAACCGGTCACCTTCACCGCCACCGTGCGAGGAACAACACCGCTTTCGCTCCAATGGTTCAAGGGCGACAGCAGTCTCCCGGGTGAGACCAGCGAGACGCTGACGATCGATCCCGCAAGCTTTGGATCCATGGGATCCTATTCGTTGGTGGCCTCCAATTCTGTGGGTTCCACCACCAGTTCCATTGTCACCCTCACGGTCGCTTCCGTGCCCGTGTTCGCCAATATCACCAACGGACTGGTCCTCCACCTGCCCTTTGACGCCGATGCATCCGACGTTTCCGGTCGCGGTAACAACGGCACTTACCAGGGATCCCCCAGCCTGGTCCCTGGCGTGATTGGTGCCAAGGCTCTGCACTACGGAACGGACACCACCAACAACGTCTACGACTACGTCACCCTGGGCACGCCGTCCGACCTCCAGTTCAGCACCAATATCAACTTCTCGGTGTCACTCTGGATTCGACTGCCGAAGGGATCTCTCAGCGGCGATCTGCCGTTCCTCTGCAACGCGGCCGGTTCCTATAGCAATCCGGGCTATACCTTTGCCCCGTCCTATAAACTCGGTGGTTGGTCCTGGAGTCTGGGCAGTTCGGATATCTACGGTCCCGATGGATCCATCAACGACGGCAATTGGCACCACCTCCTTTACACCTTCGATCGGTCCGGTTTCGGGATTACCTATCTGGACGGCGAGGAGGTCGATTCCCGCCTCGACATCGGATCGGGTGACCTCGATACCGGAAGCCCGACGAATATCGGTCAGGACCCCACTGGAACCTATGCTGAATCCGGGTCCGCCGACCTGGATGACCTGGGCGTCTGGAAACGCACGTTGAGCGCGTATGATGCCTGGACCATTTATCATGTGGGAACCACCTACGGGGCGAGTTTCGACAGCACGGCCATTCCGCCGAACGCCAATGTCGCCATCACCCTCCAGGATCAACCGGACGGCACAACAGCCTTGTATTGGACTGTCGGCAAGTTGCAATCCTCCAGCAACGCCACTGGCCCGTGGACCGATGTGGCCGGCGGCGACAGCTCCCCACACATCGTCACACACACCGGTGCCGGCACCTACTATCGGGTGAAGTTCTGAACGGAAATGTCCGCGGATCAGATCGAATCCAAGGTCGATCCATCCTCTGAACGACGGGATATGCTCATGGCATATCCCGTTTTTTTGTCCAGGCAACGGAACAGGTTCGGGATACAACAGGGGCCGGGCCTTCAGCCCTCGGGACGGCGTGCCCTCTCTTCCGGATTGCGACTTCCATTCTTCCACACCGTTCCTGAAGTCGCCTGCGGTGCGCAAGGCTTGGCGGCGGATTCCATTCCCGATAGAGTCCAGAACATGACGGGCAGGAACCTGATGTGTATTGGGCTGGCGATTGCGGCTCTTGGAGGCGTGGTTTGGATCATCGAATCCAGAGGGGGATCCCGGGGGACGTTCCTGCCGGGCGACATTGCCTATCGCGGCAGGTCCATGACCTTCATTTTTCCCATCACCACCTGCCTGGTGCTCAGCCTGGCCCTCTCACTGCTCGGACGCTGGCTCAACCGATAGAACCGTGTCGGATCGTCAAAACCCCATCGTCCGTTGCCCGCGCTGCGGGAAATCCGGAACCTGGTTCGAGCAGCCCTGGGGGCCATTCTGCTCTCATCGATGCAAGCTGATTGACCTCGGAAAGTGGTTGAACGAGGAGCATGCCATCTCCCGGGAATTGCGCCCGGGCGACTTTGATGGTTTCGATGAACTTCCCCCAGGACCCCATCTCGATCGGGTGGATCATCCCTTTTCATGAGAAGTCGAAAATTCGGCACTTCCAGACAGGTGGGAATTCGCTGGGGCTGGGCGATGTTTCTCGTGGCCCTCGGTCTGCTGGGTTGCGCCCACGG
>CAIPFS010000709.1 GCA_903864375.1 uncultured Verrucomicrobiota bacterium | reverse complement strand
GTCTTGATAGCCCACCTGTTGGGCCACTGTTCCGGCCGGGAAGGCCCGCGACGACACACCATCGGCAAAACCGGGAAAGGTGCTGTCGGTTTGTGGCCGAAGCTTCGCCTGGTTCTTCATGTCATTGAAGACCTGCAGCGGCGGGCGGGTGGAATAACCACCGCGGAAACCGGTCACGCCCAGCGTCGCCGCCACGGCGAGAAAGAAAAAGAGAAAGAAGTAGCGCATTAGTCCTCCACGAGTTCAATCGCCTTGGCTCCGGCAGACTCCAGCACCGCACGGGCTTCGGAGAACTTTGGGTCCCTGGCCTCAATGCACAAAAAGAAGCGGTCGTCAGAGGCGCGACGGAACCGTTCGCTGTTGAAAAGGGGATGATGGAGCCGGGGAAGCTGATTCAAGGCAAACATCCCAAAAATCGTCCCAAATGCCCCCAGCAGAATGGTCAATTCATAGCTGACCGGGAAGGCAAACAGCGGTGTAAACAGCGGTTTGCCACCCACGACCAGAGGATATTCGAAGCCGTTCATGTACCAGATCATGGTCATGCCGGTGAAAAACCCGGTGAATCCACCCATGAAGGTAAACCATCCGACCGGGGAATTCTTCAAGCCCATCGCGGCATCCATGCCGTGGATGGGAAAGGGCGTAAAGACGTCCCACTTGCGATAGCCCGCATCGCGAACGCGAATTGCAGCCTCGAAAATATCCGCAGCAGTCTCGAACTCGGCCAGAAGACCGTAAGGTTTGGGAGTGGAACTCATCAGTGGTGGGCCTCCTTGGCACCACCCAACGGATGGTGCGGGTCAGCCTGCGGGGTTACGCCCTTGACTTCGCTGATCGCGATGGCGGGCAGGAATCGAATGAACAAAAGGAACAACGTCATGAACTGGCCGAAGCTGCCCACAAACGTGAACACATCGACCCAGGTCGGGGTGAAGTATCCCCAGCTGGCAGGAAGATAATCGCGGTGCAGCGAGGTCACGATGATGACAAACCGCTCAAACCACATGCCGATGTTGACGATGATGGAGACACCCCAGACGAACCACATCGTCTTGCGGCACCATTTGAACCAGAACAGGTGGGGGCTGATCACGTTGCAGCTGATCATGCTCCAGTAAGCCCACCAATACGGACCGAAGGCCCGATTCTTGAAGGCGTAGAGCTCGTAGGGACTTCCACCGTACCAGGCGATGAAAAACTCCATGCCGTAGGCGTATCCGACCATCGAACCCGTTGCCAGAATGACCTTGCACATCAAGCCGACGTGGCGCTCGGTGATGACGTCCTCCAGCTTGAACAACGTCCGCATCGGGATCATCAGCGTCAGCACCATGCCGAATCCGGAGAAAATGGCTCCAGCGACAAAGTAGGGAGGGAAGATGGTGGTGTGCCATCCCGGGACCACCGAGACAGCGAAGTCAAACGACACGATGGAGTGCACCGAAAGCACCAGCGGCGTGCTGATACCCGCCAGGATGAGGTAGGCCTTTTCGTAGTTGCTCCAGTGGCGGTTCGAACCGCGCCAACCCAGGGCGAAAATGCCATAGGCAATGGCGCGGATACGGGTTTTGGCCCGATCCCGAAGTGTGGCCAGATCAGGAATCAAACCGACATACCAAAACAGCAACGAGACCGTTCCGTAGGTGGAGACCGCGAACACGTCCCACAACAGCGGAGACCTGAACTGAGGCCAGATCATGTTCGAGTTGGGAATCGGCGCCAGGAAGATGGGGGCGTACCAGATACGTCCGACATGGATGACCGGGAAAATACCCGCACAGGCCACCGCGAACAGGGTCATGGCTTCGGCGGCGCGGTTGATGCTCGTCCGCCATTTCTGCCGGAGCAGGAACAAGACGGCGGAGATCAGGGTGCCGGCGTGACCGATACCAATCCAGAACACGAAGTTCGTGATATCCCAGGCCCAGCAGACCGGGTTGTTCAATCCCCAGACACCGACGCCGGTGGCAATCAGGTAAGCGATCAGGGCATACATCATGCCCATCAAGCCGGCGCTGGCAACAAAGGTGGGGAGCCACCACTTGGGCATCGGCTTCTCGCAAATGCCGGCAATGGTGTCCGTGATCCAGCCTAGGGATCGGTTGTTCAAGACCAACGGCGGGTTCACAAGAACCGCCGGAGGATCCTCAAGGACCACGGTCCTGGCTGCAGCCGGGGATTTGGAATGCCCCGGGTCGGCACTGGCCGCCATCGGGACGCTAGCACTCTTGGCCATTACGCGGCTCCTTTCTTCTCCGGGGCATGGCCGGGATGGCTCTCCCCAGTTTCTTCAAATGGATTTTCGTGACGGAACGATTCGTAGTCGCGAAGGGAATCGGGCATGGACCGGTTCTCCAGCTTCGCAATTTCAGGGTTGGGATTTCGAACACGCGCCAGATAGGTGACGCGGGGACGGATATCCAGAAACCCGAGAACCGAGTAATTGCGCGGGTCTTTCTTCAACTCCGACACCTTGCTCTTCGGGTCCAGCATATTCCCGAATTGAATCGCCTCTGCCGGACAGACCTGCTGGCAGGCGGTCTTGATGGTCCCATCCTTGACGGCGACATCGGAACTGTCCCGGGCAATGTTCTTCTGGGCAATCTTGGCCTGCTCAATCCGCTGGACGCAGAAGGTGCACTTCTCCATGACGCCGCGCATCCGGACCGAGACGTCGGGGTTCTTGACCAGCTTGATGATCTCCCACTGCGGCTCGGTGTTCTTGTTCGGACCCAGCGGACCATGATAGAGCGGTCCCTCGACGTTGAGGAACAGGTTGCCCTCGGTGCGTCCGTAGCTGATCTCCCGCTTGTTGTAGTCGAAGAAATTGAACCGGCGCACCTTGAACGGACAGTTGTTCGAACAGTACCGGGTGCCGATGCAGCGATTGTAGGCCATCACGTTCAGCCCCTCTTCATCATGAACGGTGGCGTTCACCGGGCAGACGCTTTCGCATGGGGCCGCCTCGCAATGCTGACAGAACATCGGCTGCACCACCATTTGCGGGTCTTCGGAGACATGTTCCCCGGTGATGGCGAGGGAGGGATCATGACTGTAATAGCGGTCGAGACGCAGCCAGTGCATCTCGCGACCGCGCATCACCTGATCCTTGCCGACGATCGGAATATTATTTTCCGCCTGACAGGCCATCACGCAGGCTCCGCAGCCCACGCAGGAACTCAAATCAATGGTCATCCCCCACTGATGCACTTCCGACTTGGTGAAGGGATTTTGCTGATAAGGATGCTGGTAGATGTTCTTGATCGAACCATCTTCACGGTGCGGCACGTAGTGCGGCAGGTGCTCATCCAGATCCATGTGGGCCGCGAAGTCGGTTCGCGACTTGTATTGATCGAGATTGGCCTCGCGAATGACCGGGCGCCCCTCCATCAGTCCATGTTCCTGAACGGTGGCGACCATGGCCTTCTTCAGAACCAGCTTGAGGGCGGCACCGGAACTCCAATGCCGGTTGGCCGAGTTCATCAGCACGTAGGCATTGAAGCCGCTTCCAGCCCCGACCCGTCCCACGACGGAACGGCCATAGCCGAGACCGAGTGCGATGACATTGTCCGCCAGACCCGGCTGAATCCAGACTGGGCCACGAATGGTCCGACCGTTGACGGTCACTTCGAGGACCTGCTGCTCATACTGCCCGCTTTGGGCCGCCGCATAGTCGGTTTTATGTCTAAACCCGGTCAGTTCCAGGGTTTTCGCCGTCGCCGGCGAAATCATCACCACGTTTTCCCAGACGATCTTGGTGACCGGGTCGGGCAATTCCTGAAGCCAACCGTTGTTGGTGAACCGACCGTCATCGATCTTGGCATCCCGGTGGAGAACCACCTCGAGACCCGAGACCGACGCCGGAGTAAACTGGCCGATGACCTTCAGAACCGCCCCCGGGCTGAAGCTCGCCGACACCGCCAGGGGAGCGCTGTCCTTGAGGTAACCGTCGTGCAGGAATTGCTTCCATGCCTGGTCGTCCCCTTTGAAATTCTCCCGGACGATCTCATAGGCCGAGGTCTTCGGCTCGCCCAACACCCGTGCCAGAAGTTCCAGATCCGTCCAACCACCCAGCAACGGCTCAATCAACGGCTGAACGGGAACCAATGTTCCGTCGCTGGTCCGGGCATCGCCCCAGGCTTCCAGGAAATGAGCCGCGGAAATGTGCCAGAGGTCGCCCTTGGTCTTGGCCGTGCTGGTTTCGTCTTCGTAATATCCGTACCGGATGACCGTCTTGGCTCCGGCCAGGGCACCGGCAAAATCGAGGTCAGCCGGGGCGTTGTAGACGGGATTTCCGCCGAGAATAATCAGGGTGTCGACTCCGCCCTTGAGCGCTGCCACGGCGTCCACAATCCCGCCGTGAGACGGAAGGGCCGGTGTGGGCAACAATTGAACCGTTGTTCCGACCGCGCCCAATTCTGCGTTGATCGCATGGGCAATCAGGTGAACGGCCAGCGGCTGGGAATACCCGGCCACCACCGCAACCGCTCCGCCCGCTGCCTTGAGATCTTCGGCGCACGCCTTGGCCCATTCCACACGAGCCGGGGAATCATGCGAGAGCCGCTGACAAGCCCCGGCCAGCTCACCTTTCAGGATGAACGAGGCAATCTGGGCGGCCACGCGGACGACGTCGCTCGGACGAACCCGGAGACGGTGGTCCGCCTGTCCACCCGTGAGGCTGAACAACGATTCCACCACGTACAACCGATTCATGTCGTCACCCGGCTTGCGCCCACGCGCATAACCGCGGATGTGATGGGCCGCATCGGCTTCGGAGCCGATGAAGTCGCAGTCCAACGAGAGAATCCGACGGGCCTTCTCCAGATGCAGATGAGGGGTCACGTTGGCCCCAAAAGCCAGACTGGCCGCCTCGCGATGGATATCAAAGTCAACCGGCTCGTATGAAAACCATTTGGCCTTCGGCAGTTTGGCAGCCCATTTGGCCTGCAATCCTGCTCTGGACGGGGAGGTGTTGCGATCCGCGAGGACCACCAGGCCTTCACCGCCGTTGGAGGCAGCCTTTTTGGCGAGCGCCGCCAGTGCGTCTCGCACCTTCTCCACCTTTACGTCATTGCCGTTCAGGGAATGGCGTGCGCCACGGTCCGGATCGTAAAGGTTCAACAACGCGGCCTGTGCGTACAGGTCGGTGGCTCCATTGCTGTCCGGATGGAGGGGATTTCCCTCAATCTTGGTCGGACGGCCATCCGACGACTTGACGATCAGCGGCACCGCACCGGCGCGGGCGGGCATCGAAGTCGCAAAGTACTGCCAGCCGCCATGGGTGTAGTTCTCCGGCTGCCTGGCAAAGGGGAGAAGGTGCGTCTCGGGACGGCGACAACCCGCCGCCATGCCGCCCACGCCTGCCAGAAGAAAACTGGCCGACATCAGCTTCATCCATTCACGTCGACTTTCGCCTTCCGGGGCAATGCTGGCCCCGGCGGGAAACTCACGTTCCACCCATTGGCGAAACTCGGGACGATCAGCAAGATGGTCCAGGGAACGCCAGTACTTCGGGCCGGTTTCCGGCTCGGTGCAAACAGGGGGAATCGTCTTCATCGGTGACAGGTCGAACAGC
>CAIPFS010000708.1 GCA_903864375.1 uncultured Verrucomicrobiota bacterium | reverse complement strand
GGGGCGCAGAACAACGCCAGGATATCCACACTCACGATCAGGACGACAGGGACCGTGAACCGGTATCGAAGGGCCGCCCAGGCCGAGGAGACGAATTCCCGGACTTCGATGGGTGTCACCAGCAACCACTCCATGGCGCCACTGCGACGCTCGTCAAACCAGGGACGGGCGGATTCATTCGACAACCAGACACGGATCAGCACATGCCCCGAGAACGTCATGGCGAGATAAGCAGGCCACAACAGATCGTCGATCGCGGTGCGGTTCGCGGTCAATGACCTCCAAAACAACCAAATGATGACCAGAAACAATGCCCAGGCACCCAGCAGTGAGATGATGAGATCCCGCCGGGACCAATGGCGAAGGAATCGCCAGCCCGCCGGATGATGATCCAACCAGTACCGGCGCACGGTCTCGCGGGCCTGGACCCGTCTCCGGGTGTTCAGAAATCCAAGACGTTTCACCGGTGCATCAGGCCGATCCTGCCAGGCCACGGGGAGATGACGGATGGTGATTGCCATCGCTGCCAGAGCGGCCACGCAGGTGTAGGCCAGCGAAGCCCAATACCTCCACGGAAAAATATCATCCGTCGATCGCGACAAGGCCTCCAGAGGCGACATCCAGGCCCATTGGTCCGGCACCCCCGCCAACATCTCGTCGGTCGCTCCCAATTCCCGCGCGAGAGCCATGATCGCATGGACCAGCAGCTTGGGACCAAAAACAACCATGAGCAGAAACACCTGTGCCCGGCCTGCCGCCCGCATCGACTCCCGGTTAAAGGCTGAAACCGCAAGCCCGACGCTCAAGGACAAAGCCAGCGTGGCCATCAGGGCCAGAACGGAACGGAAAAAGTCGTTGAACGTGACCCCTCCCAAAAGAAGGGAAAGCGCCAGCACCGGGAAGAAGCCCAGAAGCCAATAGACCGCCGACAACGAGGATGCCACCCATTTGCCCACGGCAATCTGCCAGGAGCGCAGGTCTGTCAGGAACAGCAAGCCCAGGGTTCCCTCCCGCTTTTCGGAGGCGATGGCATCGGAGGTCATCGTGGTGCCGGCAAATAACGCGGCGAAGGTGGCCATCGAAAACAAGCTGGAAAAGACCCGCTTTCCAATCGCCAACCCCGTGAACAGCCGTCCGAACTCGTCCGTCCACATCAGCCAGCCAAGAACCGCCATGCCCAGGCCACCGGACGCCACCCGCCCCCAGTAGGTTCCGGATCGCCGCGATGCCACCCGGAGTTCACGGTCCACCACTGGCAGAAAGGCCATGGCAGAAAGGTTCCGTCGAACCGTCCCGGAAGACAATCAATCAATTGAAGCGGATTTCTCCAAAATGACATTGCCCTGCCGCCTGAAAATGGTCATCGTTCCCGACCTTCCCCGGTTTGGGAAGGCTTTCAAACAGGTCATGGTGACCGATTTGGAAGCGAACTGATCAACTGTTTTGTCTCCGGGTGCGGTTCATTTTGCACCACTAGAATTTTCGCCATGTCGCAGCATCGCAGCCTCCGTGCCTCCAGTACCACCGGTACCAAGCGCAACGTTTTGAAACGCTTTGAGCGCATCGCGCTGCTCAAGTCCCGCGGCCATTGGAAAGATGGCGACCGTATTTTCGGTCTTCGCAAGACGCTGGCTCCGGAGTAACCACGCGGGCATCCTCCTGACGGGATCCATTGCGGGTCCCCTTGATTGATTCAGTTTCACGAGCGAAACGTTCAGGCGCGACGCCCGTTCGTTTCGCAGTCTCATGTCTTCACTCCCCAAGCCTCCCACCTCCCTCGTCCGACTCCAAAAATTTCTGGCTGATTCGGGGGTGGCCTCGCGTCGTGCCAGCGAAAAGCTCATCGTTGAAGGCCGGGTGACCGTCAATGGAACGGTTCAAAGCCAGCTGGGGGCCAGGGTCAAGTCACCGGGCGATCTTGTCGCCGTCGACGGACGACGAGTTGAGCCGAGGAAGAAACTGTACGTCGCCATCAACAAACCCCCGGGGTTTTTGTGCACCCGGCGCGATGAACAATCCCGGCAGACCGTACTGGACCTTATTCCCCGGGAGTGGGACTCCCTCTTTCCTGTCGGTCGTCTCGACCGGGAAAGCGAGGGACTCCTCTTTCTGACCAATGACGGGGAATTCAGCCTCCGTCTGACTCATCCCCGCTACGGCGTCGTCAAACGCTATCGCGCCTGGGTCACCGGACGTCTCGAGCCCCATCAATTGGAACCGTTCACCCGGGGCGTTGAGCACGACGGGGAGCAACTCAAGGCGGAGCGTGTCCAGTTGATTGAGACCAACAACTCCCACAGCCTGGTGGAGGTGGAACTGGCGCAAGGAAAGAACCGGGAAATCCGCAGGCTTTTCCTCGCCATCGGACGCGAGGTGGAGCGTCTTCAGCGGGTCCAGATTGGGCCCATCCGGCTTGCCGAGCTTCCCATCGGTAAATGGCGGGTCCTCCGGGACACTGAAGTGAAATCACTCTTGAAGGGTGCCTCTTAAGGGCCGAAACTAAACCTGCCGCTGGTCGGTCGCGGACATTCCAAATGAAAATCAAGGTCTTTGCCCACTGGTCACTCATCGCAGCGCTGGCTGGCGCCCCACTGGTCGCCATAGCGGCACCGCTCAAAGCCCGGGTCAAGTCCGACCGGACCAATGTCCGTTCCAAGCCATCCTCCGACGGGGAGGTGCTGATCAGCCTTCGGAAGGATGAGGTCGTGGAAGTCGTGGAGGAGGTCGAAGGCCCGGGTGCCGATGGCAAGCCCCGCCCGTGGTCCAAGATTTCCCTTCCCACCCGGGTGGCCCTCTGGATTTACGGTCCTCTGGTGGACACCCAATCCAAAACGATCAAGACCGAGTCCGTGCATCTGCGGACAGGTCCCGGCAAGAACTACAGTGAATTGGGTGAATTGACTCACGGCACCAAGGTCACCCTTGTCCGGGAGCTCGACGACTGGTTCCAGGTGGAGCCGCCCAAAGGATTGACCGCCTACGTGGCCTCAAGCCTTTTGACACCCGGCGAAGGTGCCGGTCCCGCGACCACCAAGATTCCGGAGGCTGCCGTCAAAGCCGCGGAACAACAGGCGCCGACCCAGGTCCAGATTGACGACCCCGCCGCCATCTCGTCCGCCGGACGGCCCAACCGGAATGGGACTGTCAAAAATCGAGTCTTTAAGCCGGAGCAACCGGACGCTGCTGCCACCGCCGTGACACCGCCGCCCGCCGTCACTTCGAAGCCCAATGACGTCGCAGTTGACCCCAACAGCGCTCCCGCCCCGGTGGAAACCACCCCTCCCATCACCGCAACTCCCCCTCCCAGCGAGCCGACCACGACCGCTTCCACCATTCCGGTGTCGTCACCGACCCCGTTTGTCCCCGTCCTTACCCCGGGCGACCCCTCAATTCCCCGGGAAGTCACCCGCGAAGGCATGCTTCGCCGCGCCTGGAACATTCAGGCTCCCGGCTATTTTGAGTTGCGCTCCTCCATCGGCGAGGGACTGCTCAATTACCTGGTCAGTGAGAGCACCAATGTCGATTTGAAGACCTACCTGGGGCACCCCGTGATCGTTTCCGGCACGGAATGGCGCGACAAACGATGGAAGACGCCGCTCATCAAGGTGACGGACGTCAAACTGGCCCAGTAGCCCTGCGGGATGACCAATTTGATCGATGGACGGGCGTTTGCCCGGGAGGTGCATGTCGAGACCTCCGTCCGGGTTTCGAATCTGCTCCAGCGGGGCATTCGTCCCGGGCTGCTCTTCATCCGTGTCGGCGAGGACCCTGCGTCCCAGGTCTACGTCGGCATGAAGGAGCGGAAGGCAGCGGAGCTCGGGATCCACTCGGAAACACGCGTCCTCCCATCGACCACTTCGGAGCCGGAATTGCTGGCTCTTCTCGACGAAGCGAACCAGGACCCCCGCTGGCATGGAATCCTGGTGCAGGCACCGGTTCCCGCTGGAATTGAAGCGACCCGGGTCTTTGCCCATGTCGACCCACGAAAGGATGTCGACGGCTTTCACCCGCTCAACGCCGGCCGCCTGCTCTTGGGGGAATTGGGCGGTTTCATCCCCTGCACCCCCGGTGGCGTCCAAGAACTGTTATTCCGATCGGGAACCACCCTTTCCGGCGCAGAAGTGGTCATTCTCGGACGGGGAAATATTGTGGGAAAGCCGCTGGCCAGCCTGCTGATCCAACGCGGGACCCGGGCCAATTGCACGGTCACCATCGTCCACAGCGCGACCCGGGATATCCGGGCTCACTGCCAGAGGGCGGACATTCTGATCGCAGCAATGGGGTCACCGGAATTTGTTCGCAAGGACATGGTCAAGCCCGGAGCGGTGGTCATCGATGTGGGCGTCAACCGCATTCCTGACCCCTCCACCGGCGGAACGCGTTTGGTGGGCGACGTGGCCTTTGCCGAGGTCCAGCCCATCGCGGGTAAAATCACGCCAAATCCCGGCGGGGTGGGACCGATGACCATCGCCATGCTGATGGCCAACACGGTCAAGGCAGCGGAACAACTGACCGCTTAGTGTCGTTTACCGAAATTCCCTCGCGGTAAACGGTTAGCCATGTCGGTGACACAACCCTAGCCCCCCAGGGTGGTGGGGTCGCCCACATCACCCTTGTTGAATTCAACATAGGCCTCGGTCAAATCGGCGGCGTACAAAATGGCCGAGCCCTTCCCCAGGTTCAGCCGGATATGCAGGTCGAACTCGGCGGGAGCCACCGCAGCGCACAATTCAGAGAAAGTCACCGAAGTGGGCTGTCCCCGCTTCAGGCTCCACAGGATCTTGCGACTTCCGGGAGCGCTGTAGCCGATGTCGACCTTGTTTTCGACGATCTGCGCCGGGCTATAGCCCAGGGCATCGATGATCCGGCCCCAGTTGGGGTCGCCGCCATGCCAGCTGGTTTTCACCAAGGCACTGTTTGCCACCGACCGGACCGCGGCGTCGGCCTCAGGGACATCCCGGGCACCGGAGAGACGCAAGGTGACCACGCGGTGAACCCCCTCGCCATCACGAACGATCATCTTGGCCAACTCCAGGCAGACGTGCTGGAGAGCAGCCTGGAAGACAACAAAATCGCGAGTCGGCGGCCCTTTGGCTGAACGCCGGATGATCGGGTTTTCAGCCAGACCGTTGGCCAGGACCAGCACCGTGTCGTTGGTGCTCATGTCGCCGTCCACCGTGATGCAATTAAAACTCGAGGCCACCGCCTCACGCAGGGCCCGCTGGAGCGCCCGGGCCTCGATGGCGGCGTCGGTGGTGATGAATCCCAGCATGGTGGCATGCAATCCATCAGGAACTCCGGGCAGGGCCGCCGGTCGGGCACCGTTGGAACTCATCCCTGGCTGGATCATCCCGGCCCCCTTGCACATGCCGCCGATTCGGACCGTCTTGCGTCCCAGCTTGAATTCGACCGCCAGCGACTTGGGTCGACTATCGCTGGTCATGATTGCCTCGCAGGCGCGGGCGGCGTGCTCTTCGCTGCTCCCCAATTCCAGGGCGGCGGCGCGGATGCCTGCGGTGACCTGCTCCATCGGCATGGGAACACCGATCCGGCCGGTGGAAGCCACCAGGGAATACCCATCAGCCACGCCCAGGGCCGTTTCGGACAGCCGGGTCATGGCGAGGGCGTCCTTCATCCCCTGCTTGCCTGTGCAGGCATTGGCATTGCCGCTATTGATGACTACTGCCTGAGCCATGCCTTTGGCCATGCGCGAAACACAGACCTTGACCGGTGCCGCACAGATTTGGTTGGTGGTAAACATCCCGGCAGCCGAGCACGGCACATCGCTGACCAGAAGCGACAGGTCGCGTTTCGCACCCTTGTCCGAACCCTTGCCCGTCCCCAACCGCTTGATATCGCAAAAAACTCCCGAAACCCGGAATCCCTTCGCTGCAACCACGGCACCCGGCACCGGCGTAAACTTGATTGGCACGCGCCGGTTGAACAGGGTTTCAGACATCGACGCAAGGTCTAAATGCCCCCCAGTTCCCGCCGCCGGCTACCCGTCAACCCGGCCTGCTTCAGCCGGCATCGTCGCCCCCTGACGATTGGGTAGGAACGACTCCAAGAGTCCCCGACGGCTCTGGAAGGAGCACTGCACGAGTTCAGGTTGGCTAAGACTCCGGCAACCGTTGGCTTCCCGCCATATCGAACCCAGAAAAGTAACCTCACCTTACTACCCGGGCACACATCAATGCCGTAGAAGATTCCCGAGTCAAAATCAGCGCGGACGGAGGCATTGGATGTACAACCGACTCATCGAACGCCTGTGGACCAGTTTGAAGTCTGAGGACGTGAATTTGCCGCCCTCCGAGGACGCGCTTAAACCGCGTCCGGTTCCAGGCCGATGGATCGTTAAGTACAACCAACATCGAACTCACCAGGCCCTTGGATCTGCCACCCCAAAGGAAGACTATCGCGCTCCCGAATCCCATAGCACAAATCCCGTATTTTGGGCTTGAAGTTAGAGCGCCAATGGCGCTAAAGGATCACCAATCCCAGACTTGGAAGGGAATACTCAAAGGTCTCTACCCCAGTTTCCATTCCCCACGAGCAAAACCAGAGAACTTCAAACCAGCCGACAATCACGACTTCTTTTATCTGGTCAGCAGTCGTTTATTGGCAGCGCGCTCATATGTCTGATAATAGCAAGTCAACTTCCGAACCTTCCTTTCAATTGGACGCTTCGAAGATCATTACCGTCGTTACCGTACTGGCGGCG
>CAIPFS010000707.1 GCA_903864375.1 uncultured Verrucomicrobiota bacterium | reverse complement strand
CCGCCCACCCTCCCAGCCGCCCGGCATCTCTAATCTTTCCTAAGGACAGATAAGACCACGTCTTTGTAGCCTTTGGGGCTGGTGATCCGATAGAAACACGCCCGATTAAGACGAAACTTTGGGTATGGGACACGATTCTGTCACCCCGGCTGTGATACGGTCGAAACCGATGAAGCACGAGAAAAACCGTGCAGAACGTCCACCCCGGGATCGACTGGTCGCCGTCTTTGAGGCGATTCAGGCCGGGCAATACCCCAATGCCACCACACTCTCGATCGACCTGGAGGTCAGTTCCCGAAGCATCAAACGGGACATCGATCAATTGCGACTTCACCACGGCATCGACATTGGCTACGACCGCGTCCGGCATGGCTATTATCTGGTCGACCCTGGACAGGGATTCCGGGGTGCTCAATTCACGGAAGCCGAGGTCCTGGCCTTGTTTATCGCCCGCCAGGCCCTTCTCGCCTATCGGGGCACCTCATTGGAGCCCATTCTGTCGGATGGGTTTAGACGCCTGGAAAAGCGGTTCGACTCGAGCCAACGTTTTACCGTGAGCGATCTCTCCCAGCTGATTTCCTTCCGGATTCCTGCGCCGGAAGAACTTCAGGCCGAATTCTTTCAAACCCTGACCCAGGCATTGCGGGAAACCCGGGAAGTGACCTTTGCCTATCAGGGTCTGGCCGATGTTGAACCCAAAAACCGGCGGGTACGACCCTACCACCTGGGAGGCGTCGAATATCGATGGTACCTCTTTGGCTGGGATACCATGAGACAGGCAGTCCGAACCTTTGCACTCACCCGGATGTCGGGATTGAAGCTGACCCGTCGGCGGTTTGAGTACCCCCACGACTTTGACCTGATCAGCCTCCTGCGGGGTTCCTTTGGAGTCCATGCCGGCGAGGAGGGCAGGGAAGTCACCGTGGAAATTCAGTTCGACCACTGGGCCGCCCGCCTGATTCGCGAGCGCCGGTGGCATGCGAGCCAGACCCTCCGCGATACCGAGGAAGGCGTGATTCTGAGCCTGAAGCTCAGCGGTCTCGATGAAATCGAGCGCTGGACCCTCAGCTGGGGTAGCCATGCCCGGGTATTGGCACCCGAAGAACTCCAGCATCGCATCCAAAAGGCTGCCCGGGCCATCCTGACACCGCTTTCCGGGCGGTAATATGGATTACTTTGCCCACACAGCAGAAGGACCGGACGGTAGTCGTCTCCCATCGTCGTCTGGACGCTGGCAACCTTTGTCTGTCCATCTCCTCAACGTCGCGAATTTGGCCAAACAATTCGCCGCCCCGCTTGGCCTGTCCGCCGAAGCCGAACTGGCCGGGTTACTGCATGATTTGGGGAAATATCGTGACGAATTTCAGTCCTATCTTCGAGGCGAGCGGGGCGGCAGTGTCGAAACGCAACACGCAATCTATGGCGCGGCCTGGGCGCTGGAGCCCCACCAGCAATTGGGTTCCATGCTCGCCGTAGCTGGTCACCACTCAGGACTGCACGACATTTCAGATGCGCGAGCAAGTGCGGCCAAATCCGAAATTTTTTCGGCTCTCCCTGAGTTGATGCGCCGCCTCGAATCTCAACTGGGAAAACTACCCGTTCCGCCAGGCATTCCATCACATGTTGAGAGCGTTCTGTCGGTTGAGTTTTACACTCGGCTTCTCTTCTCTTGCCTTGTTGATGCCGACCGACTGGATACCGCTTGTTGGCCTGCGCAGGTACCAGGGGATTTGGTGTTGGATTCGGAACTACTGCTTCTGCGAGT
>CAIPFS010000706.1 GCA_903864375.1 uncultured Verrucomicrobiota bacterium | reverse complement strand
TCCGCCCGGACGGCTCCATGCTGGAACAGGTCGCGGCCGGAGGCTGCAACACCTGGGGCTGCGAAGTGGCACCCGACAATGAAATCATCTTCACCACGGCGACCTGCGGTGAACCGATTTGCCACGTGGTGATTCCCGAGCCGATCCTGGCCCGCGGAAACGTCGGCGGAATGAAGGCCTTCCTCAACATCATGGAGGAAAACAAAATTTATCCCCCGTTCCAGGAGACCCGCGAGCCGTATGTTCAAATCGACTGGGTCGGTCAATGGACAGCCGCAGCCGGGGCCTGCATCTATGACGGCGGAGCATGGCCGGAAAAGTGGGCCCCCAGGGACCACTATTCCTTCTTCCTCAGCGAGGCAACCATGCACCTCTTCCATCATGAATTCCTCGACCCCGCCGGTCCCACCTACCATGGGCGAAAGGAAGAGGGACGCCGGGAAACCGAATTTGCCGCCAGCACCGATTATTGGTTCCGCCCGATTCACTCCCGGGTGGGTCCAGACGGTGCCATCTATCTGGTCGACTTCTACAATCAGATCGCCGTTCACAACGACACCCGCGGCCCGGCACACGGAGCCCGCAATGCGGCCAGCCGTCCGGACCGTGACCATCATTTCACCCGCCTTTACCGGATTCAGCACAAGGAGGCCAAGGCACTTCCGGCGTTCAAACTGGACAGGAAAGACCCGGAGGCATTGATCGAGGCCCTGAGCCATCCCAATGGCTGGGTGCGCACCACCGCCAATCGGTTGCTCTCTGAAAACCCGGGGGAATTGGATGCAGTTCAAGAGCGATTGGGCGGATTGATCATCGACGCGGATGCCCCGGACTATGCCCGGATTCAGGCTCTCTGGCTGTATCGCACCCTGGCCCGAACCCACGATGTGGTCTGGAACGATCAGGCCGCCCGCGGGCTGATGTCCGATCCGAGTCCGGTGGTGCGCAAGAACGCCGTGCGGGTGATTGCCGAAGTGGTTTCCCAGGATTCACCCCGTCTGCGTCATGAAGCTGGCAGTGGCGAACCGCTGGAAGCAGCCGAGGCCGGATTGATTGAACGTTTGGGAGACACCAATGGGCGGGTGCGCATCTATGCGTTGATGGCCCTGGGCGAACTCAAGCCGACCCGCGCAACCGCTGATGCGGTGGTGGCCGCCTGGCCGACGCTCAAGGATCGCTGGCTGGAATCTGCCGCCGTGGGTGCCGCCAGCAAAGACCCTGCGCTTTACCTCGAAGCCGCCCTCGCAGCAACGGACTCCGCCTTTGTCGCCGGATTTGTTCCCCACCTGGCACGATTGGCCGGGCAAAAGTCCGATCCCGCGTCCGCCGCAGGATTGGTCCGGTTGATCGCGTCGCGTCCGAATTCGGTCAATGCCCTGAAGGCTACCGCCCTGGAGTCGCTCGTTGCCAGCCTCAGCCCGCGAGTGATTCCCGCGTTGGATGCCGACCTGAAGTCCGCTCTCCAGACCTTGCTGGCCTCCGAGGCGACGGCGGGAGCGACCCTGCCACTGGTGGCACGATGGGATGTCCGCGGCGAACTGGCGGACGCAGTGAAGCCCGCCGTGCTCAAGGCCTCCGGCCAGCTTCGGGACGCATCGTTGACCGATGACGCGCGGGGACAAATCGCCGCCAATCTGGTGGGTGTCCGTCGTCTCGACGCTTCGATCATCCCGGCGGTCGCCGGGTTGCTCGGAACCGAGGCTGGCACGGAACTTCAAAAGAAGGTGATTTCCGCCCTGGGCTCGATTCCCGAGGGCGGTCCGGCCCTGGTGGCCTCCTTCAGCCGACTCAACCCCGAATTGATTGAACCGGCATTTGCCGAAATCTTGAAACGGTCGGAGTCGACCTCACAATTCGTGGATCAACTGGAAAAGGGAACCGTCCCGGCACGTCTGCTCGGGCCGGCCCGCATTCACCGCCTCCGGACCTACGGAGATGCCGCCGTTGCGAAACGGGCGAACGAGGTCGTGGACCGGTTGTCGGGACCTGAACAGAAGGAGAAGGATGCCCTGCTGGCCAAACTAACTCCCGAAGTCGTGAAGCCCGGCAGCGCTGAAGCGGGCCATAAATTGTTCACTCAAAACTGCGCCGGTTGCCACATCTTCAAGAACGAAGGACGCAATCTGGCCCCGAATCTCACCGGAATGGGTGCTCACGGACCTGCGGATTTGATGGTGCACATCGTAGACCCCAAAC
>CAIPFS010000705.1 GCA_903864375.1 uncultured Verrucomicrobiota bacterium | reverse complement strand
CGGGACCAAAGTCGCCATCACCGGACCCCATGAACCAGCCGGGAATCATCGTCAACGGGACCAGCCAAAGCACTGTCGTCGGCGACACCGTCAACCAGGCCGGAGTGGTTTTCCAACCCAACTTGTCCGCCACAAGGGCATAGAGACAGAAGACCCCGACCAGCCACACGAGAAACCAGAGGAACCAGACCAGAATGAACACCGGGATTTCGGTGAGGCCCTTATAAATTTCAGCTGGATTGGAGGGTGCGGTCGAGGGTGGAGCATTGGGACCCGTCCCGTCGTTTGCCCCGGAGGATTTGAGCTGCTGGATGAGTCTCTCGCGACCCTTCAGGACCTTTTCTTTATCCGCGGGGAGATTCAGAAGACCCGCGATGTACTGAACGACCTCAAAGCGTTGTAAGGCGCTTTTCAACGGGGATTCGCCTGAAAAATTAATGGCATTCACGTCGGCGCCCTTTTGGACCAAAAGATCAACAACATCGGCCTCACCCATGAAGGCTGCGGCGTGCAAGGCGGTGCCGCCATCGCGATTGCGGTCCATCACGCTGGCCCCCCGCTCGATCAGGGTGGCGGCGAGATCCTTCTGGCCCGTCAGGGCGGCCCAGGTCAAAGGTGTTATTCCGTACACGGCATGCCAGTTGGTCAGCGACCCGGGCACCCGGAGGTGTTCCTCCATGGCTCTGGCATCGCCGCGACGGATCGCGTACCAGAGGTTGGTCGAGGTAGACTCCGCTGCCTGGGCTGCCCGATTTCGGGTCGACGCGAAGCTGCTGGCCAGGATCATCGCTGGAACAATGGTGACGAGGCCCAGAAGACAGGGGATGAGCACCCGCCGGAAGCGGTGCCAGATCAAGGCCTTCAGGCCCTTCTGGCGCCAGAGCATGGCCGTGAAGAAGCCACTGACCAGCATGAACAACTGCATGCGGAACCCATGGACAAAAGCCTGAAAGACGTAGGCGAATTTGCTCTGGCTGACATCCTGCACCGTCCAGGGCAATCCCAAGGCAAAGGAGAGGGCAACGTGGTAGGCGATGCCGAGCAGCATGGCGGCAGCCCGGAGGGCGTCGAGGTCATGCCGACGTTCGTTCGGTGCCGGAGAAGTTCTCATGTTCAATCTAACGCAGCAGACTGGCGATTTCAGGACGGGTTTGCTTGAGTTGGTCGAAGTCCAGTTTCAAGCCCAAGGGTCCGAGTGCAGACTGCAGGTAGTCATAGATGCCTTTGACTTGATCGAAGGGGCCCGAGACGGAATCCAGAGCCGTGTTTCCCGCCTTGTTTTTGGCGTTCTTGTCCGCGCCGTGAGCCAGCAGGTATTGAACGATTTCAGTGCGGCAGAGAAACGCGGCGGTCAGGAGGGGCGTTGCCCCATCGTTATTGCGGGCGTTCACATCCGCCCCTGCCTGAATCAATGCCCGTACCGCCTCCAACTGCGCAAACGCCGCCGCGGTGTGCAGCGGGCTGCCCCCGCTGACCGGTTCCTTCTCGTTCAGATTTGAGGCGGCCTTGATGTGCAGTCGAATGGCCTCCAGATTTCCCGTCCGCGCCGCATCTTGAAGGCTGACGCTGGGTGGCGTGGGTCGGCTGCACCCGGCGAACAGGGCGAGCACGAACAGGGATGCAACGAGCGATTTCATGATCATGGGTCTGGGTTTTCTCGGACACGGATTGGCACGCATCGCCATGGTTTCCGCGGCCGTTCTTCGGTGGCCTACTTGATTTGTTCGGCAGGAACCGGTGGCAGGTTTCGGAAAGAGGCCGTGGTGGTCCACAGGTTGATGGGTGTGATGGACTCTCCGTAGCGCAACGCACGAACGCTGCCGTCGACAAAGCCGAAGTTGGACCGGCCCGAACGCGGCCCGCCGCGACCGTGACGTCCGTGTTCGACCTCGTTGATGTCGTCACCGCCCGCCTGCCCCTGAAGAAAGTCCATGTACGCCTGCGGAGAGGCGGACTTCTTTTCGCCGAACGTGATGGTGTCGGACGGATTGGGGATGGCACCCAAACGAACGGAATACTCCCACGCAAACCGGGGTGGAGTGGTGTTCAGAATGACCTGGAAACGGGCCATGGCTTCGGGCGGAAGAGTCTCCTTGAAGTAATCGTTCCACCCATTGGCGAGATAGCTTCGGTGCGAACCGTCCGCATCATAGGGCAACTGGCCGGGCCCGGGCTGGGGCAGGTTCGAAGGCCAGGGGATTTTCGTCGGGGAACGGGAATCGGCGGGACATTTAAGGACGCCCTCGGTGCTGCCATAGTAGGGAAAAAGAGGCTGCGTCCAGTAAGGGATGCCCTGCCGTGGGGGATCGTCGTCACGGAAATCGTGGGCGTAGCCGAGCAGGGCGAAGTTCAGCTGACGAAGATTGGACTGGCATCGGGCGCTTTGAGCCTGCGATTTCGCCTTGGAAAGGCCGGGCAGAAGCAACGCCGCAAGGATGGCAATGATCGCGATGACCACCAGTAATTCGACCAACGTGAAGGCAGAACGCGGGCGGGCTTGGGGGACGACGTGATTCATGAAACGTGGCTGCAACTAGGAGCGTAGGAGCCTCATAGATACTGACAAACGAAGAATCAACCGGCACCGAGTTTCTCTCATCGAAGGCCTGTCTGAATGTGTCTTCGCGAGCAAACCGAGAAATTCCGCCTTATTCATTCCCCCTCGTGTCCATTCCAGGACGTTTCCGTTGGGATCGGTGATGATCGTGGTGGGCGTGGCAACAACACGATAACGACTCACCGTTTCGGCCGCGTCGGGGTCATCCAAATCCATCATCACCGGGACGAACCCCGCCTGAACCACCGCCTCGACCTGCGCATCGGCCCAGACATTGCGTTTCATGATGCGACAGGGAACACACCACTGGCCTGTGAAGAAGAGGAGGATGGGTTTGCCGGACCGGACGGCCTGTTGTTGCGCCGAAGGGTAATCCCTCGCCCAGGTGATGTGGTTGGCGGGGGCATAGAAGTCGTACCAGACCCAGGCGAGAGAAACCGGGATGGTGCTGAGCCAGAACCAGCGCCAGAAGTTGAACCGGCGCCGATGGGGCCTGGCAGCGGCGTCGGTGAGATTTGCCGGTTCGGTGGGTGCGTCGTTCATGGATTTTGAAAGCCGATCATCGGGCGGATGGGTGTTGCGACAGCGACGCAGTTGGGCGGGAGAGCAACCTTGAACGCCCGACTCGCCCGCGTCCGGCGTACACGTTGAACCGGTCATTTCGCAGGAAACCGATCAACGTTTGCTGCGATTTTTTGGCAAACTCCACCGCCAACCCGGACGGGGCCGATACCGCAGCCACGATGGGGACTCCGGCTGCGAGAGATTTCTGCATCATCTCGAACGACACCCTCCCGCTCAGCAGGAGGACATGCCGATGGAGAGGGAGCAACCCGTCGAGCAGAGCCCGTCCCAGGACTTTGTCCAAGGCGTTGTGCCGTCCGATATCCTCGCGGGCCATCAGGAGCCGCCCCTCCCCGTCAAACAACCCGGCTGCATGCAACCCGCCGGTCAATGAAAAGGTTTCCTGAGCTGCCCGAAGGCGCTCCGAAAGTGTGTAAAAGAGTTCCCCGGATACCACCGGTCCCGCTTGGACCCTTCCAAAGCGTTGCCGGACGGCTTCCAGCGTGGTCTTGCCGCACAGGCCGCAACTGGAGGAAATCACACCCGGTCGCGTCAATCGCTGTGCATCCCAATCCACTCCAGGAGCCAGCAGGACATCGAGAACATTTCCGAATTCATTGCGCGGATAAGGGCGGATGCCGGCGATGTCGGATGCCGACCGGATGATGCCCTCGGAGAGAAGGTACCCCATGGCCAGTTCTGCATCGTGACCCGGCGTCCGCATGGTGACAGCGAGCGACCGGGTATCGACACGAATCTCGAGCGGTTCTTCGACGACCACCGCGTCAGTACGGGGCCGGGCACTTTTACCCCTCTCCCAGGCAACAACAGAAACCGGGCTGGATGAGCCGGAAGCCGTCGCCTGCTTTGATTGGGAACCCATCTTCATCTCTTATAAGCGGCCTCGCGTCCCCTTGCTAGCGGGTCGACGGAAGGGCTGCATCCAATCGATTCAGGGTCAACCACATCTGCTGGCGGGAGGACCCCCCATTGGTTCCGTCGAGGTTCCATTTCAGCTCCATCTGCATCACTGGCTTCAGCGGATCGGTTTCCAACCAGACCGTGCGACCATCAGCGGACAGGCGGGCGCTCTTGATGACCACCTCGTCATGCCCTTCTTGATCAGGTTTCGACACCGACCAATCCTTGGACCCGTAATCAGAGGAATAGCGGTAGTTCCATTGCTGGATTCCATAGCTCCCAACGTCCTGCGCCGTCTCGCGACGCAAGGACTCATTGAAGGTCACTTCCAATCCGTTCGTCCGCGCATGCCATGCCACCGGCATCAGGGTCTTTCGCCCCAGCCAGCGGACGCGTTGAAGGGATCCATCCCGGATGGCACTGGTCTGCCAGCCGGTGCTTCCCGCCACGTACAGGGCTCCATCGCGGGGATTATAGGTCGCCCGGTTTGGACCGCTGAGGAACTTGACAGGCAGGTTGAAAACCGCCCCCTGCGCCAGACCATCCACCGTATCCCGCAAAACGGCCATCAAACCGCATCGTCCCCACTTCAGGTGCAGCAGGTGTCCTCCCAAAGGTCCCCAGACACCCTCCGGCAGCCAGACCTGGGAGCCGCTGGAATTGTCGACACTGTGGGGGATCCAGCACAACGGCTCGTCATAACCGAGGGGACGTTCCGCCGTGACGCGGGGACCCGGAAAGCCGTAATAGCCGCCCTTGCGGACTTCGGAGAGTTGCGAGGAGGGTGTCCAGGTTCCCTGTTGGGGGGCCACGGTGATCAGGCCGTCAGCCCGCACTCCCAACCCATTGGGGTTTCGCCACCCCGTCGCCACGGTTTCGTTGGTTCGTCCATTGGGACTGACCCGGTGGACTCCCTGGGGGTCCGTGTAATACAGGTTGCCCCGGGCATCCGCCTCCAGACAGGTCACGTAATCATGTCCGCCCGTCGAGGTGGCGATGGAATCGGTGAAACTCTCGTATTCGTCCGCCTCCCCGTCGTCATTGAGATCATGAAGACGGGTGATCCGATCCCGGCCCAGCACCAGTACTTTTCCATCACGCACTCTCAGCCCCAATGGCTGGAAGAGGCCGGTGGCATAGCGCTGCCACTTGAGCTCCTGCAGGGAGTCATTAATGCCAGTAACCCGCCAGACATCCCCATGAATGGTGCAGATAAAGGCTTCTCCCGGCCTTCCGAAATCAATTCCCGAAACAAAGAGGAGGGCGTGAAAAGGATTATCGTAGGGTAAGGTCAGGGTATCCACGGCCAGCAAATCGTTGGTGGCACCCAGCTGTCCATGGGTGGAGAGGACCGGCCACCTCATCGGAATCTGCGTGAGCCAGTCCGTTATTGAAGGGGCAGTCGGCAGAGCCAGGGCGTGAAGTTGATCGACCACGGCAGCCGAATCAGAATGGTCTGAACCTGCCATCCATGCCACGGTGGTGAATTCCTGCGGCTCCTGGGAAGGAGGAACCAGAATGGTCCAGGCATTGGTGGATTCCTCCAGATCGTCCCAAGGGACCGCCCGGGCTCCACCTCCCGGATTCCGCATGCGAACCGCCACGGCCGACAATTCCACGGCTTCCCCGGAGGGTCGTACCACACAAAAGACCTGGGCATCCGGATAAAGGTTCTTGATGGTCTCGGGTGGACGAGATGGGGGCGACGAGGTTGATTCGGACAAGGGGCCGGCCACTTGAAGTCGCATCGCCCGGGAATGGGGTGCCACCTGAAATTCTCGAAGGAACAGCATCCCTGCGGGCGTCG
>CAIPFS010000704.1 GCA_903864375.1 uncultured Verrucomicrobiota bacterium | reverse complement strand
GTCAGCCCGGATTCCCAGCCTAGGCGGCGGCGAAAACGAGTGTGGGCCTTCGAGCCGTCGAGGCAGTCGCACCCGAGCGACGGGAGCGCGATGCCAAGGGAACCGGGCTGACCCTGAATCGGCACCCCAGACGGTCCATGCTCCCAAGTGGATTCAGAATTTCTTCCGGCCGCGGCGGAGTGCCCAAGCGCGCCCGGGACCCACGGCTGATTTTTCTGCATCCAAAACGGACCCTGATGTCGGATCATGGGTGTTGCTGTGCTGACGCCTAATGCCAATCCCGACCCAGGCGACCCCATCCCCTTTCCGGGATCGGGGCGCCTGGCGTCGGTGACTCGGGAGTTGAGTACGGGCTCAAGCGCGTCTGCAGCCACGGATGCTCGCCTGCTCGCCGAGATCGCCGCGGGCCATGCCGGCTCGCTCGCCGAGCTCTATCGCTCCCGCGGCGGTGCCATCCTGGCCCTGCTCTTGCGGATGCTCGGCGATACGATGGAGGCGGAGGAGGTTCTTCAGGATACTTTTGTCCGCATTTGGCAACGGGCCAGCACCTATCAAGCAGCCCAATCGGGACCCTTTACCTGGATGATTCTCCTGGCCCGCGGTCTGGCCATCGAACGTCTGCGCACCCGGGCGCGGCGGGCGATGCTTCGCGCCACCGTGGCGTCCGAATCTGTGGAACCCGACTGGTTTCAGCCCGAGACGGCGAGTCCCACCGACGGATTTTCCACGCTCGTATCTCGTGAGCAGACGGGCCGCGTGGACGAGGCACTCTCCAGTCTTCCCGCTGAGCAGCGTCTGACGCTCGAACTCGCCTTCTTTAAGGGGTGCACCCAGGAAGAAATCGCCCACACCACCTGACAGCCGCTGGGAACTGTCAAAGCCCGCATCCGACGCGGCATGCTGGCGCTTCGGCGCCGGTTGAAAGGAATTCATGAGTGAGTCCGTACAACCCCTTCCCCCAGAGACCGGCGAGGCCCTGAGCCTCTACGTGCTGGATCTCCTGCCGGCGGACGAGCGCGTCGCGCTGGAGTCGCAGCTCGCCGCCGACCCGGCGCTGCGACGTGAGCTCCGGGAGCTGCAGGGCACGCTCGACGGCTGGGTGCAGTCCCTGCCGGCGCGTCCGGCACCGCTGCACGTTTGGGGGCGGATCGCGGCCACCGTTCGTTCTGCTGAGGCCCCGGTGTTTGCCACAAGCCACCCGACGATGGAGCGTCGCGGTTGGACTTGGGGGTGGCAGGCACTCGGGGCCGCAGCCTGTCTCGCCGCCGGCATGGCGCTGCACGCCTGGTGGTCTGGACCGAGCCGCGTTCGGGCCCCTGAGTCGTCACCCCTCGCCAGCGATTTCTACCCCGCAGCAGGCGGGACAGCCGCCCGACAACCCCACCTTGCGACCGATACCGCGGCAACCGGCGCCCGTCCGGGTGAGTCCCCGGGCGCGCCCTCCGACAGAACCCCTCGTTCGCTGGGTGGCCGGGATTCGGCTGGCGGAATCCTTTCGCCGGTTGCCCATGACGACGTCCTGCCCAATCCGACTCAACCCAAAGAGCGAGCTCTGCAGACTCAAGTCGCGGTGCTCACCGAATTACTCAATCGAGAACTCGGCACCCCCCCCGGGACCTCTAGGTTGCAGATCGTGCGACTCGTCGGCGCCGGGGAAACCGCGGAGACCGTAGCCAACACGGCGATCCAGCCCGACACCCTCGCGGCGCTCGCCCTGACCCTGCTGAATCCAGCTCCAACGCCATCTCAGTCCCAAGCGCTGTCGGCGACGACCTCGACTTCAAAATCATCAACCACTGGTACCACGACAACCGGCAACCCAACCGGGAACGTCGCCACCTCGACCTCCACCAGCACGGGCACCCCGGCGACCGGCAATTCCGGTGCG